>CAZDYB010000188.1:0-8102 GCA_964509045.1 uncultured Akkermansia sp. | reverse complement strand
GGAAGCGCGCCGTCCGCGGCGGGCTTGTTACCCCGGAATACAACGGCTGGAGGCTTTGGCTCTGGCGCGGGGGTTATGGCTAGGATACACAAAAACACCACTATGCTCTTGAACATGGTTGATCATTGGCGCGCCACCGCCCGCTGTGCTGCCGCCGTCGTGGCGCTCACCGTCGGGGTGCAGGCGCAGGAAAAGATCCGCGAGGAACTGCTTCAGAAGGATTTCCCCTTCCAGGCCGCCTGCATCGGAGCCCAGTTCCCCAAGGAAAACGTGGCCATGAAGGGTCTGGCCATCCGCATCGGCAACGACGCCGCGATCCTCTTCGACACCGACCTCCTCCGCATGGCCGCCGGTTGGTCCGGTGGCTTCATCAACACCCGCGGCGTGGTGTTCGACGGCAGTCACGGCAACCATCCGTCCATCGTCGGCACCCAGAAGTTCGGCACCGCGGTGGTGCCCGGTGTGGCTGGCGATGACGGTGTGTTCAAGGACACCCGCTCCGAACCTTACGGCCCCATCCGACAGGACCTCGCGCGCTGGGACGGATTGTATGTGGACGGCATGGATGTCCTGCTCGCCTACACCGTCCGTGGAACCCCGGTGACCGAGCAGCCCAGCTCCACCACCGCCAATGGCGAAGTCGGCTTCGTCCGCACCTTCGAGATCAACCCGCCCAAGTCCGGCTTCTTCAAACGCCAACGCACTCCCGAGACCTTCTCCATCCTCATCGCCGATGTCGAAGGTGCCACCTCCGGCCCGGTCGAAGGCGGCATCATCAGCCTCAAGGGCGCCGACGGTTCCCTGACCCGCATCTCCGCAACCGGCCTGCCCCAGGGCGCCTTCCTGAAGGTCGCTGACACCCAGGTCAGCCTCGTCATCCCCAAGGGCACCAAACCCGCCGTGTTCAAGATCACCCTCTGGAATGGCGCGGAAGCCAACGCCGGCACCTTCAGCCAATTGGCCTCCGGCGCCCCGGTCAAAAAGGACTTCTCCAAGGGCGGCGCGCCGCACTGGCCCGAGGCCGTTGTTCTCAAGGGCCAACTCAACACCTCCGCCACCCCGGATGGCGCCTATGCCACCGACAGCATCACGTCTCCTGAAAAGAATCCCTGGAACCGTCGGGTACGCTTCGGCGGCATGGACTTCTTCGACGACGGCAAGCGCGCCGCCCTCTGCACGCATGACGGCGACATCTGGGTGGTGTCCGGCATTGACGACTCCCTGGAACGCCTTGAATGGCGTCGGTTCGCCTCCGGCCTGTACGAACCGCTCGGCCTCGAGATCGTCAACGACGTCATCTACGTCTCCACCCGCGAAGGCATCACCCGCTTCTACGACTTCAACCGGGACGGTTCGGCCGACTTCTACGAGAACTTCAACAACGAGGTGATGTCGACCGAGGGCTTCCATGAATTCGTGTTCGATCTCCAGACCGATGCCGCCGGCAACTTCTACTTCGCCAAGGCCAATCCGGTGAACGGCGGCGGACGCGGATTCGGCGACAAGAAGGCCTCCCGCGGCAATGGCTCAGTCTGTTCCCACGCCGGCGGCCTCTTCAAGGTCAGTCCCGATGGCAAGAAATTCGAGGTCATCGCCCGCGGTCTCCGCGCTCCCAATGGCATCGGCGTGCGTGCCGATGGCCAGGTGACCACCTCCGACAACGAAGGCACCTGGGTTCCCACCACCCCGATCAACTGGGTCGATGGCAAGGCCTTCCACGGTGTCGTCAACCAGATGACCGCCCCCGAACTCGCCGAGCGTTTCGTCCCCCCCATCATGTGGTTGTCGCATAACGACTATGACAACTCCGGCGGCGGCCAGATCTGGGTCACCAGCGACAAATGGGGCCCCTACAAGGGCGAACTCCTCCACGAGTCCTACGGCAAATCCAGCCTCTACCTCGTCATGCGCCAGGACATCGGCAACGGCCGTCAACAGGCCGGTGTCGTCAAGTTCCCCCTCAAGTTCACCTCCTCCGTCATGCGCGCCCGGTTCCATCCCAACGACGGCCAACTCTACGTCGCCGGCCTCAGCGAATGGCAGTCCAACGCCGCCCGCATCACCGGCTTCGACCGTGTCCGTTACACCGGCAAACCCGTCTACTCCGTCAACGCCATCAAGGTCATCCCCGGCGGTGTCGAACTCTCCTTCACCCAACCCCTCGACAAGGCCTCCGCCGAGGATCCCGAAAACTGGAGCGGCAAACGCTGGAATTACATCCGCTCCGAAAACTACGGCTCTCCCGAGGTCTCGCCCGCCGATCCCAACAAGAAGGGTCGCGAAACCATCACCATCACCGGCGCCAAACTCTCCGAGGATGGCAAGACCGTCCGACTCCAGATCCAGGACCTGCGCCCGGTCATGCAGCAGGCCATCAAATGGGATGTCCAGGCCCGCGACGGCACCCGCATCTCCCAGGAAATCCAGCAGACCATCCACGCCATCCCTGGTGGCGTGGCGGTGAACTGATCCTGCCCCGTCCCTTCACACCCCCGGCGCATCACGCCGGGGGTTTTTCATTTCAACCCATGGACCGGCGACGTCCGGTCGCCGTCACACTCACCCGGCGAGTGACACTCGCCGCTCCGTCCCACCCTCACCGCTCCCCAAGCATCTCCGCCTCATCCCCACCCTCCCCACCGATCCGGCACACGTCCCGATACGCGCAGTACTCACACGGCAACTTGCCTGCGTCCGGTACCGGTCGCGCCGAGACATCCCCCGCCAACAGTCCTTCCCCCAACTCCCGCACCCGACCCACCCCCGACTCCACCAACCGCTCCAGTTCCCCCGACAACGTTCCATCCGACCTGGCAGTCGGACTGCCGTCCTTCTTGAACTTCACCTCGAACGGCAGACGCGACCAATCCACAGCACCCGCCACCGCATTCACCGCCTCGACATCGATCCGGCCCCGATGCACATAAGCCGGGCCACCCCCGGGATCGTCCCGGGTCGTCGACCGTTCCCGTTGCGGCTTCAACGACGCATAGGTCATCCCCGCCGGACGCAATCCCGTCCCCTGGCACACCGCCCGCAGATAAAGCGGCAACTGCAACTCGAACCCCGCCGCCACCCGTCGCGGATCCAGCCGGCGCAATCCCCCCTTGTAATCCACCACCCACGCCAAACCGTCCTCGCCGTCCGCCAACGGAAGCACATCCACCCGATCCACCTTGCCCACGATCCTCACCCGTCCGTCATCCGTGAGCCCGATGTCGAGAGAACCCCAGCCGTGCACCGGTCCAAATGGTTCCTCCACCCATTCCGGTTCCCCCGGCCACAACGGCAGGATCTCCAGCCAATGCCGGATCCACGCCACCACCGACTCCTCCGCGCGCCCCAGCTCAAACAGCACCCCGGGTCCGCCCGTCACCAACCGCGGATCCTCCCTCAAACCCTTTGCCACCGCCCGCACCCGCTTCTCGCCCGACGCCGGATCAAGCCCATGCCAGGTCCGCCCTTCCAACCGCAGGGCCCGATGAAATCCCGCCAGCAATTCATGGGTCCAGTTGCCCAACTCCCGCGCGTCGGCAACCCTTTCCTCCCGTTCCCCCGCATCCAGGATGCGTTGCGCAAAGTGCGCGAACCGGCATCCGGCCATCTGCTCCAATCCCGACGCCGACGTCGCCAGGGTCCGATCTTCCCACAACCGTTTCACCCACGCTTCCGACAACCGTTCGGACCCGACCGGTGCCGGCTCCCACACCGTCCCATCCGAGATCGCCATCGTGCCCGGCTCGGGATCCGGCTCGGGCACGCAGCCGGACAGCCAACGCCGCAACAATGGCGACGGAACCCGGCTCCCCCCGGTGATCCCTTCCCGCGGCAGCGTGAGGATCATGGCCCTGGCCGACCGGGTCAGGGCGATGTAGGCATAGAAATGTTCGTGGTGAACCCGGTCGACCGGTGTCGGCCCCAATCCGATTCCCGCCCGTTCCAACGCCTCGCGATCCGAAACGCTCAGGATTCCTGAAACACCCTGGGCCGCCGGGAACCCGCCTTCGATCCAACCCGGCAACAGCACCAGTTCGAGATCGGGATTTCGCGAACGGTCGATGGCCCCGATCAGCACCTGGTCCAAGGACGGCGGCACCGCACCCGCCGTCAGTCCGCTCCACGCGCTTTCCACCACCGGCAACCAGTCCGCCGGCGACAACACATGCCCGGCAAAGGCACGCGACGCTTCGTCCAACCACGCTTCCACCTCCTTCAACACCGTGAGATGTCGCACTCCGTCGATCCCGGCATCGTCCCAACCCTCCAAAGTCTCCGCCACCGCCAGGGTCTTCCACAGACGCCGGATGGCCTCTGCCAACCCGGGCCCTTCGACACCACCAGCCAGGCTCGCCGCCAATTCCCGCAACGGCTCCACCACCCACTTCATCAACGCTCCCGGCCCATGCCCTTCCGGCAGCTCACTGCCCCGCGTCCAACGCCGTCCAGCCCACCGTTCCGCCCGCAATACGTTCTCCAACCGTTCCCCCTCCCATTCGCCCAACGGCAACAACCCGCACTTCAACCACGCAAACCAGTCCTCCTCTGATTGGCCGTCCGCCGCGATCCGCAACGCCGTCCGGGTCAATTCCACCAACGGGTGATGTCTCAACCCATGGCGATGATCCAGGAAGCACGGGATGCCGTGCTGCCGGAATACCCGTTGGAACACCGCCCCATACTCCTCCAACGAACGCGCCAGGACCGCCACCTCCCGATACCGCCCTCCGCCCCGGACATGACGCCGGATCTCCCGCGCCGCCAACTCCGCTTCCCCATGCGGATCCTGACAGAGATGGATCCGTGGATTCACCCCCGACTCCACTCCGGTCGCGGACAGGTCGATGTTGCGCCCCATCCGCATCTCCAACCGGGCCAGTGCCGGATTTGCCCGGAATCGGCCCCGTTCAAGATCCCGATCCAATTCCTCCACCTCCACCACTGTTTCCGGCTCGGATGCCAGCGCGGCGTGACAGGCCTGGAAGGTGCGCTGGACCACGTTCCACAACGCCGGATGCCCGGCCTTCACCGCTCCGGCATCCAGACAGAACGCCGCCGTCACCCGCCCGGCCCGTGAACCCACCGCCGCCAGCAAAGCGACTTCGGCCGGGGTCATCTCGGCAAAGCCATCCATCCACACGGATTCAAACCAGCACGGCTCGGGACTCGCCCGAAGCAGTTCGACCGCACGCCACGGAAGCTCGGACGGATCCACCAGGCCGGCATCCCGCAACCACTGTTGATAGGCCCGGAGCAGACACGCCCAATCCGCCAGCTTGCCCCGCAACCCGCCCGGAAGCGCGCTCCGTTCCGCCAACTCCCCCAGATGACCCGAGCCCAGTCCGTGTTCCTGGAAGGTCCGCAATACCCGCGACACTTCCCGGGCCAGACCCACCGCCCTGGACAACTTCCCGAAATGTCCCAGCTCACCCTCGTGCTGCGCCAACAACGCGCGCAAGACCATCACCCGCCCTTCTTCCCCCAGCAGACCCGGCATCCGGTCTCCCGCCCGTTCCAGCACATGCCGGGCAAGCCGCTCGAAGGACAGGATCTCCAACCGGCTGAACCCCTCCACCCGCCCATCCGCCATCACCTGACGCTCGATCTGGAAGGTCGCCTGCTTCGGCGCGATGAACAGCAAGGGCGGTCCGTCCGGATCCGACGCCAATGCCTCCCGCACACCGTCCAGGCAGCGCATCGTCTTCCCGGTCCCGGCCGGGCCGAGCAGGAAATGGACGTTCATGCCGGACCAAACACCCGGGCTGAAAGCGGTGGCAGGGTGAACAGGGCGGAGAACGGTTGCCCATGCGCCGGCTCCGGTTCCGCCCGAACCCCCAGCGGATTCCCCAGATCCGATCCGCCATAGATCGCCGCATCCGAATTGAACAACTCGGCCCAGTGTCCGCCCGAAGACAATCCGATCCGATATCCCGAATGGGGATTGGGCGTGAGGTTGAGGAGGACCAGAAGTTGCCGACCCGTCTCTGGATCCCGGCGCAGGAAGCTCAGCACCGAGTTGGCGTGATCCCCGCAATCCACCCATTGGAAACCCGCCGTGTCGAAGTCACCCCGCCACAGCGCCGGTTCGCGTTGATATACCGCGTTCAGGTCCGCCACACACCGCTGGATCCCCGCATGGTACGGACCCGCCTCCAACAGCCACCAGTCGAGTTCCCCGTTGGCATTCCACTCCGCCGATTGCCCGAATTCCGAGCCCATGAACAACAGCTTCTTGCCCGGGAAAAACCATTGGTACGCCAGCAGGCACCGCAGGTTCGCCGCCCCCTGCCAGTCATCCCCGGGCATCCGGCGCCGCAACGATCCCTTCCCATGCACCACTTCGTCATGCGAGAGCGGCAACACGAAGTTCTCCTGATGATGATACAGCATCGCGAAGGTCAGGTCGTTCTGGTGATACCGCCGGTGGATCGGGTCCCGATGGAAATAGCCCAGCGTGTCGTGCATCCAGCCCATGTTCCATTTCAGCGAGAATCCCAGCCCGCCCAGCCACGGCGGACGCGAGACCATCGGCCACGCCGTGCTCTCCTCCGCGATGGTCACCACCCCGGGATGTTCCGTGTGCACCAGATGATTCACATGCCGCAGGAACTCCACCGCCTCCAGGTTCTCACGACCGCCGTACTTGTTCGGAATCCATTCCCCCGGTTGCCGCGAATAATCCAGGTACAACATCGACGCCACCGCATCCACCCGCAGCCCGTCCATATGGAACCGTTCACACCAGTACAGCGCATTCGACGCCAGGAAGTTCCTCACCTCATGCCGTCCGAAGTTGAAGATCAATGTTCCCCAGTCCTGATGCGCCCCCTGCCTTGGATCCTCATGCTCGTACAACGACGTCCCGTCGTACCGCGCCAAGGCCCAGTCATCCCTCGGGAAATGCGCCGGCACCCAATCCACCAACACCCCGATCCCCGCGTCATGCAACACCTCCACCAGGTATTGCAGATCCTCCGGCGTCCCGTACCGCGCCGTCGGCGCGAAGAATCCCGTCACCTGATATCCCCAGCTCGGATAGAACGCGTGCTCCGCCAATGGCATGAACTCCACATGCGTGAAACCCATCCGCCGTACGTAATCCACCAGCGGTCCCGCCACCTCCCGATACCCCGGCGATTCCGTCGCCGACTTCTTCCGCCACGATCCCAGATGCAACTCATAGATGCTCATCGGCCCGCGCAACGCCTGGGTGTCGCGGCGGCGGCGCATCCACTCGTCATCACTCCACGACGAGCGCCGGGTGTCACACACCACCGCCGCATGCTTCGGCGGCATCTCAAAGGCAAACCCAAACGGATCCGTCTTCACCACCACCAACCCGTTCGCATCCACCAACTCGAACTGGTACAGCGCACCCACACCCACACCCGGCAAAAAGATCTCCCAGACCCCCGATGACCCCAGCCGCCGCATCGGATGACAGCGTCCGTCCCATCGGTTGAAGTCGCCCACCACCGATACCCGCGACGCATTCGGCGCCCACACCGCAAAGGCCGTTCCTGTCACGCCGTCCAGGATGCGCGGTTGCGCCCCCAGCATCTCGTAGAGCTTCCGATGATTGCCCTCGTTGAACAGATGCAGGTCCGTGTCCCCCACCGTGGGCCAGAAGGAATAGGGATCGCGCCCCTGGCTCACCTGGCCATCCGCCCACGTCACCCGCAGGTCATACGCATAAACCCGTTGGATCGACCGCGTCGTCCCCTCGAAAAGATCCGTGTCCCCCACCCGCGCCAGCTTCATCACCGGCAACTTCCTCTCATGCACCGGCAACAACTCGACGGACTGCGCACCCGGCACCAGCGCCCGTCCCACCAACCCCGATCCGTCTCCCAACGGATGCAATCCCAACAACGAATGCGGTGATCCGTGCCGGAGCTCCACCAGGGTCTCCAACTCTGCGGGCGTGATGAGCATGGGCCGACCCTACCGAGCCAAGCCGCCGACGCCAGTCCGCTTCCGGGCCGGCAAGATCCCCTCGCCGTCCCCAATCCTCACGGCGACCGAACGTCGCCGCCCCAGCCCCTGGCAACGCGGAATTCATTCCGCACACCGTCGCCTCTTTCGTACGTCCTCTACGGTGCCTG
>CAZDYB010000187.1:0-8120 GCA_964509045.1 uncultured Akkermansia sp. | reverse complement strand
CCCGGGGTTTACCCCTTACCCATCGCTCAACCCGCCCCAACCGCCCCCACCACCCCACCCCACCCCACCACCATCACCACCACTCCTTTCCCTCATCCACTGGAGTTGGTACGGTCTTCTCCATGATCCGAGTGAGTGCTGTCTTGTTGGCGGGAAGTGTCCTGGCGGGGGATTGGCCGCAGTTTCGGGGGCCGCGGGGGGATGGCATCGCGGCAGGGGCGAATCCGCCGGTGGAATGGGGGGAGGGCCGCGGGGTGAAATGGTTCCGGGAAGTGCATGGGAGAGGATGGTCTTCGCCGGTGGTGAGTGGGGGGAAGGTTTGGCTGACGACGGCGACGGAGAAGGGGACGGAGTTGTTCGTGGTGGCGCTGGATGCCGCGACGGGTCGGGTGTTGCTGGACCAGAAGCTGTTTGACGTCCCGAATCCGCAGTTCATCCATGCCTTCAATTCGGGGGCATCGCCGACACCGGTGGCGGAGGGGGATCGGGTCTGGGTGACATTTGGATCTCCGGGAACGGCCTGCCTGGATGCGGCCACCGGCAAGGTGCTGTGGGAACGACGCGACCTGGAGTGCAATCATTACCGGGGATCCGGTTCCTCGCCGATCCTGCATGAGGGCCGGCTGTATCTGAATTTCGACGGCAGTGACCTGCAATACGTGGTGGCGTTGGATGCCGCGACGGGTCGGACCCTTTGGAAGGTGGACCGGTCGATGGATTACAAGGACCTGGGTGCTGATGGAAAACCCGAGAGTGAAGGTGATTGGCGCAAGGCTTATGCGACGTGTCACATCGCAGAGTTCGGGGGGGTGAGCCAGTTGTTGAGCCAGGGGGCGAAGGGTTTCTATGGCTATGATCCGGTAACGGGCAAGGAGTTGTGGCGGGTGGAGGAGCGGACCAGTCATTCGGCGGGGACGCGACCGGTGGTGGGTGACGGGATGGTGTATTTCCCGACGGGTTGGTCGCAGGGCCAGGTGCTGGCGTTGCGACCGGGGGGTGCGGGAGAGGTATTGGATGTGAATGGCACGGAAACGGAGGCGGGGGCGTTGAAGTTGGTGTGGCGTTCGAAGCGCAATGTGCCGAAGAAGCCTGCGTTGTTGTTGCAGGACGGTCTGTTGTTTGGGATCGACGACAACGGGGTGGCGACCTGTTGGGATGCGAAGACGGGGACGTCGTTGTGGAACGAGCGGGTGGGCGGCAATTATTCGGCATCACCGGTGATTGCGGCGGGACGGATCTATTTTTGCAGTGAACAGGGCAAGACCACCGTGGTGGCGGCGAGTCGGGAGTATCGGAAGCTGGCGGAGAATCAGTTGGGCGACGGCTTCATGGCATCGCCCGGGGTGGTGGACAACGCGATGATCCTGCGAAGCCGGAGCGGGGTTTACCGGGTGGAGTAGGTGGAGGCCTGGGCGGGCAACGCCATGGGATAGAGGCCGGGACAGCATCCGTAGGTCTGATGGAAGGTCTGGCTGAAGTGGCTGAGGGAGTTGTAGCCGACTTCAAGGGCGACCTCAGTGACGTTGAAGCGTCCGGTCCTGAGGAGTGAAGCGGCCTTTTCCATGCGCAATTGGCGCAGGTACTGGGGGATGGTCTGCCCGGTTTCCTTGGAGAAGGTGCGGCTGAGATAGAACTGACTGCAACCCACCTCGCGGGCGATCTGCTCCAGGGGCGGGGTTTGGGCGATGTTGCGTCGGAGGATGGCGAGGACGGCATCGACGCGATCGCGTGCGACGCGTTGTTGTCGGTGACAGAAGAACTCTTGCTGGGAGGACGGTTGGAAGAAGAATTCGCCCATGAGTTCGATGGCCTTGGCCTGGAACCAGAGGGTCTGGGCACTGGCGAGGACAGGCGGTTGCTGGAGGGTTGCGATGAGTTCGCGTTGCCGGGTGTTCAACGCGGTGACTGGGCCCGCCCCGGAACCGCTCCCGGGATCCTGGAGTGCGGCAAGGATGAGGGGGTGCAGGTCCTTGGGGGCTTCGCCGAGATGTCGGGCCAGGAAGGCGGGGGAGAGTTCAACGGTGATGAACTGGTGGGGTTCGGATGCGGTCCGGATGGCGCGAAGCGGGGAATTGCCCTGACGATAGAACCCGGCGGTCCAAGGGCCGTAACGGACGGCCGAGCCGACAGGGCCGACCTCGGCTGAGCCGGAGAGATTGAGGCAGATCTCGATGCTCTGGGGATGGAAACTCCGGGACCAGTCGAAGGTGTCGCGTGAGTTGAACTCGTGCCATTCGAAGCTGACGCCGAGTCGACGGAAGTCGCCGAACAGTTGTCGCCAACTGGCACCGACGGCGCGCCAGGTGGCGGCCTCGCCCAGGAACGGGGCTGGGGATTTGCGGGAGACGGCCGGCATGGAGGGAGGCTAGTGGAGGGGACTTGGGTTGGCTGGTGTTTTGTTTGAGATGGTTTCGGGGGATCAGAAGGCGATGAGTTTGATGGAAGCGGCGATGGCGAAGAGCAGGATGAGGGTGTCGAAGGTTTTCTGAGGGATGTGACTGACGAGGGCGCGTCCGGCGAAGAGACCGGAGATGATGAGGGGAACGAGGAGGAGGTTGAGGAGGAGGGTTTCGGGACGGATGAAGCCGAGTTGGAAGCTGAAGGGGATCTTGAGGAGGTTGATGAGGAGGAAGAACCAAGCGGCGGTGCCGACGAAGGCATCCTTGGGGAGGGCGACGGCGAGGAGATAGAGGGCCATGACGGGTCCGGCGGCGTTGGCGACCATGGTGGTGATGCCGGCGGTGAGTCCCATGAGCCAGGCGAAGGCATGGGAGTGGGGGACCTGGGCGAGGAGAAGCGGTTTGCTGTTCCGGAGGAGTTGCAGGAGGGCGAGGATGAGGACGATGGCGCCGATGACCGGGTTCCAGTCGAGGGCGGGCCATGCGCGCATGGTGAGCCAACCCAAGGCGACTCCAACGAGGGCTGGAGGCAGGGTCTTGACGACGTAGAGCCATCGGGCGTGACGACGGAACAGGAGGACGGCGCCGAGATCGCCGATGATGAGCATGGGGAGGACGACGCCGGTGGAACGGAGTCCCGGGAAGAGGTGGGCGAAGAGGACGACATGCAGGAGGCTGACTCCAGGGAGACCACTCTTGGAGACGCCGATGCCGAGGGCAGCGAGGGCAGCGAGAGCCCATTCCCAGGCGGTGAAGTCCGGTAACACGGCGTGAGGGTTCATGGAAGGGAGACATGGCTCAAGACTGGGGCTTGGGTGTGGGATCGGATGGAGTCTGGTCCTCTGCACGGCTTCGGGCGGGGAACGGTGCGCGGAGGAAGTGAGGGCTTTCACCGATTGGAGTTGCCGGGCAGGTTTTGGGCACGCCATGGGAATGACATTGCTGCCATCGCCGAGGGTGCATCCGACGCTCAATCCTGCGGGTTTGCGGGAGGCTTTCGAGGGCTTGCCCGGGGCCGTGGGATGGGACGGCGGTTGGATCAGTTCGCCGCATCACCTGCATGCGGTGGAACTGGAGCGGGAACGGGTGGGGATGCCGGAGGGGTCGGGGATACCGACGGACATTTTCCTATGGGGCCAGGGCGAGCCGAAGGATCGGACCCTGACGAAGGTGGGCGGGTTGCCGTACTGGCCGTTTGAGAAGCCGTGGCCGGAGGGTGAGGATGGCGAGTTGGTATTCCTGGCACAGTTCAACTTCGTGGATTCGAGGGATCTGGTGGGGGAGTTGCCGGGAGACCTGCTGCTGCTGTTCAGTGATGCCAGGTTCAGTTGGGTGGAGGGGAATCGGGCGGGCCTGGTTCCGATGTGGGTGTCGTTCGGGTCGGAACGGTTGGTGGTGGAGCGGACGTTGCCGAAGGTGAAGAACCCGTTTTTCAAAGGGTACGGAGTGATTCATCGCGGGATGGACTGGGCCGGAGCCGGGGAGGGTGTCCGGGTGCTGGACGCGACGAAGATCGGCGGGGTTCTCAGGGGTGGGCGGCGGGGAGTGCCGGAGGATTGGCGGGTGTTGGCGCAGTTGGGTCCGATCCAGGCGACGGCGGGGATGGATTTTCCGTGGGTGAACCGGCCGCGGGCGCTGGGAGCGACTGCGGATGCGGCCGGGGTTGCGGGCGGCACGAATCGATGGGTGTTGGGTGGGGGATGGTTCCTGAGATTGCACCTGAACGCGGCGGGCGGGTTGGAATGGGATCTGGGCTGAGCCGCGCGAATGACGCGAAAATGGGAGGGGCAGGGAGGGGTTGGGGTGTCGTCCGGATGGATACGGTTTAGAACTTCGCGACTGAGACTGGCCCTGGGGGCCTGTGGCGGCGACCAGACGTCGCCACTGCGATCTGGGGAGATGATCGGGCCTCCTCCGTTTCCGTGTTTCATTCCCCGGGTACGATTCCGGGTTCCATGGAAAAACAAAAAGGGGATGCACGTTGCCGTGCATCCCCGGTGGGCGAAGACCGAATTGAAGTCGGTGATTACTGGATCACGCGGAAGAACCGCTGGGCATCGGTCGGGGTGACCGAGGCGGAGGGAGCGGTGGCTCCGGGGACGGCGGACCAGGGGCCGTTGATGGCCGGGGCGCCCTCGAGGGTGCCGGAGGTCCAACCGAGGATCAGGTTGCCGCCCTCGACGGAGAACGTGACGACGACTTCGGTGGGAGCGGCGACATCGAAGCTGCGGCCGAACTGGCTGCCGACCACATGGATGGCCTGGGCTTCGAAGTCGGTGAGGGCGCGACGCCAGACGCCGAGGTCATCCATCTCGAAGGCACCGGCTTCGGCATAGGTGCCATTGGCATCCTGACCGATGACGACGGCGAGACCGGTATCGAGGTTGAAGTCGATTCCGGCGATGGACTTGGCGTGGACCTTGGTGCCGTCGACCCAGGTGGTGACGTCGCCGGAGCGGTCGACGATGTGGACGACGTGATGCCATTGGCCGTCGTTGAGGGCGTCGGGGTAGCCGGCGTCATTGCCGTACTGGGCGGCGACACCGGGCCAACCGCTGGGGTTGGTGCCGTCGTTGAGGCTCCAGGACCAGCTGCCGGATCCGTAGGAAGGAGCGAAGGTGAATCCAGGGCCGCCGTAGGAGCCGGTGTTGTTGCCGATGAAGGGAAGGTCGCCGGGGGAGCCGGTGAACTTCGTCCAGAAGGCGACCGAGAAGCTGCCGGTGCCGAAGTTGAGGTCGGCCGGCGTGCCGAGGGTCACGTAGTCGGCGCGGGAAACGGCGCCTTCAGCGACTTCGGTGCGATAACCGAGCGCCCCGGAGCCGATGCGGCCGGCGGTGAAGGTCGGTGCACCAACGGCGGTGCCGTTGTTGCCACGACCGGAGGTGTCGGCGAGGGCGCCGTCGAACGGCAGGTGGAGGACAAGACCGGTCCGGGCATCCAGGTAGGACGGCACGGGAAGGACGGTGAGGGTGGCCGGGGTGGTGGAACGGGTGGTGGCACCCTGTTGGACCACGAGTTCGTAGCTGCCGGTGTCCGAGGTGGCAGCGGGATCGATGGTGATCTGGCTGCGGATGGCACCGGGGATGTTGGTGCCGTCCTTACGCCACTGGAAGCTGAGGGGGACACTGCCGCTGGCGCCGCCGGCGAGGACCTGGCGGGTGCCGGTCATGACGGTGTTGGAGCGGGGTGAACGGGTGATGGCAACGGTCTTGGGTGCGTAGGTGCCATTGCGGCCTGCGACCTGGAGGGCGGTAATCTCGTCAGGCGACAGCGAGCGGTTGTAGATGGCGATTTCGTCGATGTCGCCGTTGAAGAACCGACCGGTGGCGCTGTCGCTGCCGAAGCGGATGGTGCCGTTGAATTCTTCTGGGCTGTGGGCGACCTCATTGACGGCGGCGAGCAGTCCGAAGCCGGTGCCTGAATCGAGGTAGACGGTGGCCTGGCTGGGTTCGACGACGAGGGCGACGAAGTTCCAGACGCCGTCCTCGGGGTAGAGTCCGGAGCCCCAACCCCAGGTGTCGGAGGTGTCATTCCAGTGGTAGCCGAGCTGGCCGCCCTGTTGGTAATCGAGACCGGCGACGGTATTGCCGCCGCGGGCGAAGACGAGGCCGTCGTAGTCACCCTGGGCGCCGTTGGGTTTGATCCAGGCGACGATGGTGACGTTGGCCGAGTTGAGGTTGAGGGCGGGGCCTTCGACGGTGGTGGAATCGTTGAAGGTGTAGGCGGTGTTGGTGGAAGCGAAGCCGCCGCCGGTGGGACCTGCGCTGCCCTTCACCACGGTGGTGCGGGGGATGGCGTCGAAGCTGCCCCAGTAATCCTGGGCGATGTTTCCCGTGGTCTCGTTGAGGCGCCAGTAGGCGACCGGGCCGGCGTCGGCGGATGCGGCGGTGTAGCCGGTGGGAGTTTCCAGGGTGAGGTCGGCGGAAGCGGTCTGGCTGCCGAGCGGATTGGAGATGGTGACGGTATAGGTGCCGGCATCGGAGGCCTGGAGATCGGTGATGGTGAGGGTTGGGCCGGATCCGACGAGGATGTCGCCCTTGCGCCAGGTGTATTCCATGGGCTGGGTGCCCACCGCGGCGGCGCTGAACCGGACGGTGCCGTTGAGGAACCGTGTGGCGGAGGTCGGTGCGGTGGAGACGACGGGAGCCGACGACACGATGGCGAGGTTTACGGGAGCACTGGTCAGCGAAGTGGAGCCCACCGTGGCGATGACGTCATAGGCGGCGACATCGGGGAACGAGACAGAGGGGAGGACGAGTGAGGAGGAGGTCTTGCCATCGAGGGGTTGACCTGCCTTGCGCCATTGGTAGGAGACGGTGCCGCCGCCGGTTGCGACTGTGGCCTGGTAGGTGACGTTCAGGCCTTCGTAGATGGGATCGGCGGGGGTTTGACGCACGGCGAGGATGGCGGGGAGCGCCGCGCTGTAGAGGGTCTGCACCTCGGCGGTGGTGAGGGCGCGATCGAAGATGGCGACCTCGTCGACACGACCGCGGAACTGGCGTCCGCCGGTGGCGTCGCGTCCGATTTCGGTGGTGACGCCATTGCCGAAGTCATGGGTGCCGTGGAAGGCGATGTTGGTGGCAGCGCTCAGTCCGCTGGGAGTGCCCATGTACAGGACGGCCTGGTCGGCATTCACGGTCAGGGCGACGAAGGTCCATTGACGATCGGGAACGACGAGGCCGGAGCCGAAGTTGTAGGAGGCGGGAAGGTCTTCCCAGTGATATCCGAGGGTGGTGCCGTTGCCGGTGAAGTTGAGTCCGGTGGCAGGCACTCCGGTGCCGCGGCGGAAGACGACGCCCGCGAATCCGGGCTGGGTGCCATCGCGCCAGATCCAGCCGGTGATGGAGGCTTCGGTAACGAAGACGCCTTCCTGCGCGGGGATGCGGACGATGCCACTGGCTCCGTCGAGGGCGACGGACCGGTTGGTGGTCCCGAACCCGGCTGCGGCGGGGGCTGCGAGGGCGGGTGTGCCGGGGGTGGTGCCGGGCAGATAGATGGCATCGGCAGCCGAGCCGAGGGTGCCGACGTTGGTGGCGGTAGGGAGGACCAGTGGGCCTTCACCGAGTCGGAGGTAAACGGTGGGGGCATCGGCCTGAACGGTTGCGGCGTAGGAGCCGCCGCCGGTGCCGGCCGCATAATGGGCGGCGACGCGTGCGGCACTGAGGGAAGAGTTGTAGAGGGCTACTTCATCGGCTCCACCACTCCAGGCGAAGGCGAGGTCGCTTCGGGCACCGACGACGAGGGGGCCGCCGCGATTGGCGACGTAGTTGACCGGGTCACCGGAACCGCCTTCGACGCCATTGACGTAGATGCGGGCGGTGGTGCCGTCATAGGTGACGGCGACGTGATACCAGACGTCGATTTCAAGGGGGACAAAGGCGCTGATGTCGACGGCAGTGGCGAGGCCGACGCCGGTGAACATGCGGAAGTTCCAGCCATCGCCGTTGCCGATCTGATAGAAGAACCAACCGGACCGGGGATCACCGGCGATGGCGGAGGACAGGGGTGAGGTCAGTCCACCGGGGAGGGCGGATGGGCGCAACCAGGCTTCGACCGAGAACGGGCCGTTCGGATTGTAATCAGCGCTGAAGGGCACCGAGATCTGACCGCCGGCGACCTGGGCCGAGGTGTCGGCATCGCCGGAGATGGCGCCGGGGAGACCGCGGGTGGGCCCACCGGTGTAGGTGGCCACCAGGGAAGAGAGCGAGCCGAGGTTGGCGC
>CAZDYB010000186.1:3353-8128 GCA_964509045.1 uncultured Akkermansia sp. | reverse complement strand
GCATTCTCGTGAAGCGCGGCCGCAACCGCCGCCCGTCCCTGCGGCTGTGAACTCCGCCCGGCTTCGCCCGCGCGCTGACCTCCTCGCGGGACGATCCCGTGTTCCTTGTTATAGGCCAACTGACGCCCCCGCCGATACTCCGACACCGCAAGGAACTTCTGGATGCTCTGGGTCCGCACATCGGCATATAAGATCACCCGCCCATTGATGTGACGCGCGGCCCGACCCGCGGTCTGGATCAAACTCGTCGCACTGCGGAGATAACCTTCCTTGTCGGCATCCAGGATCGCCACCAGCGACACTTCCGGAAGATCCAGTCCCTCCCGCAACAGGTTGATCCCCACCAGCACATCGAACTCCCCCTTCCGCAGCGCCCGCAGGATCTCCACCCGCTCGATGGCATCGATCTCACTATGCAGATACCGCACGAGGATCCCGAGGTCGCGCAGGTAATCGGTCAGTTCCTCCGCCGTGCGCTTGGTCAGGGTGGTGACCAGGATCCGTTCCTTCTTGTCCACCGTCTTCCGAACCTCCTCCAACAGGTCATCAATCTGACCTGACAAGGGCTTCAACTCGATCTGCGGATCCACGAGTCCGGTCGGGCGCACGATCTGTTCCGCGATGCGGTCCGGTCCGGCCCAGTCCAGTTCCGTGGGCCCGGGCGTGGCGCTGACGTAAATGGCCTGCCGTGCCATGCCGCGGAACTCGTCAAAGTTCAGCGGACGATTGTCCAGGGCGCTGGGCAATCGGAACCCATGATCCACCAACACCTTCTTCCGCGCTGCATCGCCGGCATACATCCCACCCACCTGCGGCAGGGTCGCGTGGGACTCGTCCACCACGAGGAGGTAATCGTCAGGAAAGAAATCCAACAGCACACCGGGTCGCGCTCCGGGGGTGCGGGCGGCGATGTGACGCGAGTAATTCTCGATGCCGGAGCAGAAGCCGAGTTCCTGCAACTGTTCGAGATCGAACTCGGTCCGCATCTTGATGCGTTGGGCCTCCAACAGCTTTCCGTGTTTCTCGAACCACGCGATGCGGTCGGTCAATTCCTCGCGGATGGCGAGGATGGCACGGTTGATCTTCTCCTGGGGCGTGGCGAACTGTTTGCTCGGAAAGACGTTCAACGCCGTCATCTCCTCCAGCTTCTCCCCGGTCAACGGTTCGAAGCGGGTGAACCGTTCGATGGTGTCCCCGAAGAACTCGATCCGCACTGCATCCTCGGTATAGGCCGGATGCAACTCCACCACATCGCCCCGGACCCGGAACCGGCTTCGGGCGAAGTCATAGTCATTGCGCGTGTATTGGAGATCGACCAACCGCGAGAGCAACTGGTCGCGCGAAACCTCCTGACCCACCCGCAGGGGGATCACCATGGACTCGTAGTCTTCGCGACTGCCGATGCCATAGATGCAGGAAACACTGGCCACCACGATCACGTCCCGTCGTGACAACAGGCTGTTCATGGTGCTGAGCCGGAGTCGTTCGATCTCCTCATTCACCGAACTGTCCTTCTCGATGAAGGTGTCGGTGCGCGGGATGTAGGCCTCGGGCTGATAGAAATCGAAGTAACTGACGAAGTACTCGACGGCGTTCCTGGGGAAGAAGTGCTTGAATTCCGCGTAGAGCTGGGCGGCGAGGGTCTTGTTGTGTGAGATGACCAGGGTGGGTCGGTTCAGTTGTGCCACCACGTTCGCCACCGTGAAGGTCTTGCCTGAACCCGTCACCCCCAGCAGGACCTGGTGGCGCGCTCCCTCCTGCAATCCCGTTGCCAGCTTCACGATCGCCGCCGGTTGATCCCCGGCCGGCTGATACTCCGACTCCAGTTCGAATCGTTCGCCCATCGACCGTTGAGCCTACCACCGACCCGTCCGCGCGGCCATCCGGGTTTACTAGGACGAAGGTTCACCCGTCGCCACGGGCGTGAAGGCCAACTGCTTGCCCGCACCCCGATACCGTTCCGGGTGACAGGTCAACACCACCACCTGCAACCGAGTCGCGACGCCCGACAACAGATCCAACACGCGTTGCTGCCGCGTCCCATCCGTGTTCACCAGCACGTCATCCAGGATCAATACCTGCGGCTCGTTCGCAGCCAGTTCTTCCGCCACCGCAATCCGCAGGCACAACAACAACTGTTCCCTGGCCCCCTGCGACAGCAGACCAAAGGCATGCATCTCCTCCCGACCCGCCCCCACCCCCGCCAGTTGGAGGCGTTCATCCAGGAAGACCCGGCGTCCCCTCACCCCCGTCAACTCCGCGAACGCCATGGTCAACCGATCCTCCAACGGCGCCAGCACCGCACGCGTCGCCTCCTGACGGCGTCGCTGGATCAGGTCATGCACCACCCGGGCTGCCCAGGCCTGGGTCCGAACGGATTCCAACCGCGTCCGCACCTCTTCCAACCGTTCTTCCAATCCGGTTTCCCGCGCATGGAGCCCCTGGCCACCCAACATCTCCAGCACTCCCCGCGCGTTGTCCCGCGCCGTCCACTGGGTCTGGAGGGAACTGGCAATCTGTTGGAGTCCCATCGCCGCACGACGATTGCGTTCGGGCAGTTTATCGAAGTCCACCGGCAACGTCGCCCTCGCCGCCTTGACCCGGGCCTCTGCCTCCACAAACCCCATCTGCGCCTCCGCCAACGCCGCTTCCATTCCCTCGGGATGGCGTCCCAGCAGGTCCGCCAACTGCGCTTCCAACGCGGCGATCCGCGCCCGGGCTTCCGACGCCCCCCGCTCGGCCGCTGTCACCCGCTCGGTCGCCATCCGTTCTTCCCCGCGCAATCCTTCGATCCTGGCGTTGATCCCGTTCACCACCTTCTCCGCGGCAGGGACCGCCTCCGACAGCACCGCCTCGGCCGCCTCCAGTTCACCGCGACCCAGGGCCAACTCCGCTGGCTCCGCCGCCAGCACCCCGAGGAGTGCGTCGCGCTTCTGAACAGCCTGGTCACGGGCGACGCCGAGCGCTTCGAGATCGCGCTGCTGCCCGATCACAGCCTTGAGGGCGGCGCGCGCCACGCGGAGCTCAGCATCCAGTTCGCGTCCCAACACCAGCGCATCCCGCGCCGCCTGCACGGTGACCACGCCGCCCGTCTCCAGTTCACGGGCCAGTTGCGCTTCCGTCTCCCGCGCCCGCTGCGCCGCTTCCTCCGCTTCCGTCGCCCCGGAACGCACCGCAACCCGACCCCATCCGGGAAGGGTGAGGTTGACCGAATGCGGACGTTGGATCCTCAAGGGTTCACCGGCCGTCAACGACTGGCTGACGGCGGTGGAACCGTCCCGGATCTCGATGTCGACGGATCGGTCCGGCTGAAGCTCGACCGTGATGCCCGAAGCTTCGAGGGCCGCGCGATGTCCCCGCAGCGCTTCTTCGAGGGATTCAAACCTTCGCAGGCATTCCTCGGTGATGACCGGGACCTTGGCCCGCCGTTCCTCCAACGAGGCCAACGTCGCCCGGGCCTGCACCGCTTCCGCAAACCTGGCTCCAAGGGCCGTCACCTCGGCCTCCAGTTGACGCAATCTCGACAACTCGCGGATCCGCTCACGCCGGCTCCGTTGCCCGCGCAACACCTCGTCCGCCGCCCGCCCCTCTTCACGCGCCTGTTCAATCGCCAGTCGCAACCCGTCCCGAACCCGCTGCTGCTCCTTCACCGTCTCTTCCGCCTGGACCCGTTTCTCATCCACCGCCCTGCCCTCGGCCATCCGTTCGGTTCGCAATCCGACATCGGCGGTCACCCGTTTCAACCGGGACCGGGCCGATTCCAACGCCGCCTCCAACCTCTCCAGGTCGGTCCGGATCCGTTCTCCCGCCGCGAGTTGTGCCGCGAGCCCTGCCGCCACCTGCGTCTGTTCCCGCTGTTCCTTCTCCAACTGCGTCACCTGTTCCGACGCCTGGATGAACCGGTCGTGGGCAACCTCCAGGTCCGCACGGGTCTTCCGCACCTCATCGAGTTGGCGCTTCAGATCCTCCCATTCGTGGATCGCCTCGGCCCACGCCCCACCCGCCTTGGGCAATCCTTTGGCCGTCAGTTCCTCCGCGGCCATTCCCCCGAGACGTTCGCGAACCCGCTCGATGACCGGATCCAGTTCCACCCGCGCCAACCGCGCCCGCAGGGCCTGTCCCTGCACGTCCTCGCCAAACATCGGCCAGTCCGCCGGTTCACCCTGGCGCGCCCACAGGAATCCCAACAAACCCCAATGCTCCGGCCGCGTCACCCCGCGCCCCGGCAACGTCGATTGCAGCAGCCATTGGACACGTTGATCCGCCGCGTCGCCATCCGCGATGGTCTGCCACGCCCCATCACGCCACCGCTTCAACACGCTCAATGGCCCCACCAGAAAGGTCTTCTCGATCCGATACCGATCCGGGGCGACGCTGAATTCCACCACCACCCGCGGACCGAGGCCGGTGCCGACCGGCTGCAATTCCCGGATCTCTTCCCCCTTGGTGGTGTGTCGATCGAACAATGCCCGCGCCGCCGCCCGGAACGCCGTCGTCTTGCCCGACTCATTCGGCGCCGCCAACACGTTCATCCCCGGCTCGAACGGTCCCAGTCGGATCCGTCCACCAAACGGTCCGACATGCATCAACTCCACCGCGTGCAGATTCACAACGCCACCTCCCGCACCGTCTCCATCAGCAACTGGCGCATCCGCGTGAATTGCGCCGTACCGAGTTCCGACATCGGGATCCTTGCCCCTTCCAACATCCCCAGCACCTCCGCCATTACCCACCCCCCGGGGCCAACCGTGAGCGCCCCCCGACCACCGGCCCCG
>CAZDYB010000186.1:0-3343 GCA_964509045.1 uncultured Akkermansia sp. | reverse complement strand
ATCGCCACCCGATCGCGCCCCCCCCGACCCGCTCCCGTTCGCCAACCCCTCCATCCGGTCCAGATCCTCCAACACCCGCGCCAACATCGGATGACGCCGTTCCAGATCAGCCCGTTCCGCCATCGTCAATTCCACCCGGGTCGTGTCCGTGATCTGCCACGCCACAAACCGGTCCAGGCGCGCCTCCGTTTCCCTCCGCAACCCCGACAATCCCTGGGGTGAAGTCGTTCCGCTGAAGTTCACCCGCACCACACTCCGGTCGGAATCCAACCCCTCCAACCCGGTCAACAACCCCGCCCCCGGACTTTCACACCCCGAGACATCCACCTCCACCGCAACCCAACGCAATGTCGCCACCTCCAACCGTTCCACCCGGACCGCACCCCCGTGCCCGTCCAGCTCCACCCACGCCACCGCGCCGCTCCGTTCCTGATCGAACTGATCCGGTTCCGGCGTTCCCGGCATCACCATCCGTCCGCCATCCAGATCCGGCAGCCAGTTGTGCCAGTGCCCGATGCCCAGGTAATCCAGACCGGCCCGACTCGCGGCATCGAGCGCGATGGGAAAGTCATTGGCCTGATGTTTCCCCACGATGGCCGGGGCGCCATGGGTGAGCCCGATGCGAAGCGCTCCGGTGGGAAGGGCTGCCGCCAGTCCGGCAAGGACCTGGCTGGGGTCGTTGGTGGAACGTTTCTGCAACAGGGGCGAGGCCAGCAGGAATACACCAGGCCGCAACTCAACGCTCTGTGACTGCTTCAATACCCGGACATGGGCGGGCGCCTTCTGGAACAGGGTCCGTTCCCAGACGCACTCCGGACCGGAATACGGATCATGATTGCCCGGCAACAGGAACACCGGGAGCCCGGGCTGCCGCCCGAACAACTCCAACACCTCCCCGACCAGGGCATCGTCGACCTGGTTGTCCTCGAACAGGTCACCCGCCACCAGAAACGCCTCCGCGCCCCGGGCCGCCGCCAACTCCAGCGCCCTCGCCAGGGTCTTGAGCCGCGCCTCGCGCAGCCGCGGCGCCCGCGAGCCGAACCGCGGAAAACGCGCCCCCAATTGCCAGTCTGCCGAATGCACGAACCGGAACATGCCCCAACCCTACCCAAACCGGGTTTCGACGTGACCAGGAAAACATTTCCCGCCTCGGCCACACCTCAACCCCGCACCGGCCCGGCCGCCCGCGAGGTCACCCAGGGATCCATCCGGTAAAGGACCCAGTACGCCCACTGTTCCCTCAGCCGTTGCACCCAACTCCGCGAACGCCGCCAACCCAGCCGATCGACCACCCGGCTCCGCGCCTTCAGGTCGGCCACATCCGCCCGGGCCTGTTCCAGCACCCGTTCCCCCGTCAACCGCACCATCAACTCGAAATTCAGATGGAGGCTTCGCGGATCCAGGTTCGAAGACCCCACATACACCGCGTCTGGAAACAACAGGACCTTCGCATGCAATACCCGCGGTTGGTACTCGGCGATCCGGATCCCCGCCCCCAACAGGCCGGTGTACAGGCGCTGCGAGGCCAACCGGGCCAGACCCACGTCATTCTGCTCCGGCAGGATCACCGTCAACTCCACCCGCCCCCCACGCACCGCCCGGTGCATCGCCCGACGCAGGATCGGCGTCGGCAGGAAATAGGGCGTGACCAGGACCACCTCGCCCCCGCGACGCATCGCCCTGTCCAGGTCGACCAACATCGATTCCGTCAGGTTGCTCAAGCCGCGTCCGGGCGAGACCGGAAGCAACTGCACCCGTTCACCGCACTCGGCGACTTCCTGATCCGTCCGACGCCTCAGTCGGGCCGACAACGGCTGTCGCCGCGCCGCCGATTGGAACTGTTCGTCAAACAACCGGTCCAGGACCCGACCCGCATCCCCTTCCAGCATCACTCCGCAATCCCGCCATCCGGTCTCCACCCCGTCGCCGTTGTATTCCTCGGAAATGTTCCAGCCAAACACGAAGGCCACCTGCCCGTCGCAGACCATCAGCTTCCGATGATCCCGGACCAGGGCCAGCGCACTGTGAAACCGGTGGAACCAACGGACCTCGCCCCCCAACCGGATGAGGATCCTCCAAAACTCCTCGTCCACGCTCCCGGCTCCCAAGGCATCCAGCAACACCCGGACCTTCACCCCCCGCTCCGCCGCATGCGCCAATGCCTCCCGAAAATCCTCCCCGAGTGTTCCCCTCGAAAAGATGTACATCTCCAGGTTCACCGTCCGGGTCGCCAACCCGATCGCCGACAGCATCCGCTCCAACCCAATGCCGCCCGAGTGCAGCCATTCGGCCTCGCAACCACATCCAGTTTGATCTTTGCCGACTGCCACAGGATTCCTAACGTCGACCGCCATGTTTGACTCGCTGAGCTCTCGACTCCAAGACGTCTTCCGCAATCTCCGCGGTCTCGGGAAGATTTCGGAGTCCAATGTCAGCGACTCACTCCGCGATGTCCGCCTCGCCCTCCTCGAAGCCGACGTCAATTTCAAGGTCGCCCGCGACTTCATCGAGTCCGTCCGGTCCAAGGCCGTCGGAGAACAGGTGCTCCAGTCCGTCAGCCCGGGTCAGCAGATGATCAAGATCATCCATGACGAGATCGTCATGCTGCTGGGCTCGGACAACGCCGCCCTCGCCCTCTCCGGCAGCCCCGCCTGCATCCTCATGTGCGGTCTCCATGGCTCCGGCAAGACCACCTCTTCCGCCAAACTCGCCCGTTTCCTCACCCGCCAGAGCCGCAACGTCCTCCTCGTCGCCGCCGACGTCTATCGTCCCGCCGCCATGGACCAACTCAAGGTCCTGGGTGACAAGCTCGGCATCCCCGTCTTCCTGCGCCCCGGCGAAACCGATGTCCTCAAGATCGGCCGCGAGGCCCTCGCCGAGGCCCGGTCCACCGCCCGCGACACCGTCATCTTCGATACCGCCGGCCGTCTCCAGATCGACGAACCCCTGGTCCAGGAACTCGTCCGGCTCCGCGACCTCACCAACCCCTGCGAGATCCTCCTCGTCCTCGACGCCGCCACCGGCCAGGAAGCCGTCAATGTCGCCTCCCATTTCGACAAGGCCCTCGGGGTCACCGGGGCCATCCTCACCAAGCTCGATGGCGATGCCCGCGGCGGCGCCGCCCTCTCCTTCCGTTCCGTCGTCGGCAAGCCCATCAAGTTCATGGGCACAGGCGAGAAGCCCGAGGATTTCGAAACGTTCCACCCCGAACGGATGGCCCAACGCATCCTCGGCATGGGCGATGTCGTCACCCTCGTCGAGAGGGCCGCCGAGGTCGTGGATCAGAAAAAGGCCATGGAACTCGAGGAGAAGATGCGCAAGGGGCACTTCACCCTCGACGACT
>CAZDYB010000185.1:0-8141 GCA_964509045.1 uncultured Akkermansia sp. | reverse complement strand
ACAGGTCGCCATCATCCGTGTTGTTCGCCGAACTGGTCTGCCA
The DNA here is from genome assembly GCA_964509045.1 of uncultured Akkermansia sp. Classification (GTDB taxonomy): domain Bacteria; phylum Verrucomicrobiota; class Verrucomicrobiia; order Limisphaerales; family UBA9464; genus UBA6176. Next base: position 8,098 of record CAZDYB010000185.1, on the reverse strand, counting down.
CAACGCCGCGGCTCCGGGCCCGGCGGTATCCACGTAGACGTCCATCGCCAACGTGTACTGGTTGACGCGCGTGCCGCCGCCGTTCGGGGCGATGCGATGGGTCATGATGTAACCGATGTTGCGGTCCAGATCACCCGGGACCTTCATCACCAACGCTTCTTCGCCATCGATGCCTTCGATTTCGAACAAGGTCGTGGTGCCGAATTGGGTGCCGGTCTGGGTCAGGCCGCTGGCGCCGTCCAGGTATTCGAGGTCCGAACCGATGTTCGCGGCAAGGTTGCCAAAGGTGAAATCCCACTGGCCAGTCACCGAGATCGGCGGCAGGTACACCGGGATGCCGGAGGCGGTCGGTCCACCGAGGAACACCGCCTGGGCGTCCGTGATCTTGCCGGGCCGGATCTGGACCGAGCTGACGTACATGATGCGGCGCTCGTCCTGGTCACCGTCGGCAAACAGGATCGCGGTCGGGGCCAGCGAACGGCGGAGATTGTCCAGGCCCTGGTTCGCGGTCCAGTCGTGCTGCTTGATGCCGTCGACGTACTTGGTCACCACGGGAGGCGTGGCCGCCATGTCGTAGGCCGCCACCACACGGTGCCAGGCACCGGCCGTGAACGTGCCCTTGCCAATGTATCCATTGCCGCCCTGACCGAAGTTGTTGCCCTGCCAGAAGAGATCGCCGTCATCGGTGTTGTTTGCCGAACTCGTCTGCCACAAAGCGGCCGCACCGGGTCCGGTGGTGTCGACGAACACGTCCATGACCAAGGTGTACTGGTTCACCCGCGTGCCGCCGCCATTCGGGGCAATGCCGTGTTCCATGATGTAACCGATGTTGCGATCCAGATCGCCCGGAACCCGCATGACCTTGGCTTCGACGCCCTGGATGCCGTCGATTCCCAGTTCGGTGGTCGTTCCGTACTGCGTTCCCGTCTGGGTCAATCCATCCGCGCCGTCCAGATACTGGAGGGGCTTGCCGATGCTGGGGCTGAGGTCAGCGAACTCGAAGTCCCACTGGCCGGCCACCGGGCTGGCCTGGATCTGCTGGGGAATGCCCGACGCCGACGGTCCACCGAGGACAACGGCTTCGGCATCCGAAATCCGGCCTTCACGGATCTGGACCGAGTTCACCCACATGCGGCGACGCTCATCCTGATCGCCGTCGGCAAAGAGGATCGCCACCGCTCCGAGCGAACGGCGGGTATTGTCGAGACCCTGGTTCGCCGTCCAGTCGTCCTGCTTGATGCCATCGACGAACTTCGCGACCAGCGGCGGGTTGGCTGCCATGTCGTAGGCCGCCACCACGCGATGCCATTCACCGGCCGTGAAGGTCCCCTTGCCGTTGTAGCCTCCGCCACCCTGGCCGAAGTTGCTGCCCTGCCAGAAGAGATCGCCGTCGTCGGTGTTGTTCGCCGAGCTCGTCTGCCACAAGGCCGCGGCACCGGGTCCGCTGGCCTCCACGAAGACATCCATGATCAGCGTGTATTGGTTCACCCGTGTGCCGCCGCCATTGGGGGCGATGCCGTGGGTCATGACGTAACCAATGTTGCGATCCAGGGCGCCCGGCACTTCCATCACGCTGGCGACTTCGCCACCGATGTTCGCAATTCCAAGAGCGGTCGTGGTTCCGAAAAGGGTTCCGGCAGCCGTCACCCCCGACGCACCGTCAAGATAGCTCAGGGCTGTCCCGACCGTCGCACGCAGGTCACCGGAGTCGAAGTCCCACTGACCCGCAACCCGGGTCGAGGATCCGCCGGCAACATTGATCCCGAAGTTCCAGGCCGCAGTCCGCTTGACCGCCGCCGAGTCGGTATAATCCAGCAGCACGGCATTGTCGGCCGTGTCACGGGTCGCATTGGGGTTGTAGGCGACCGTGATCCGGTCACCGGTCTTGGTCAGGGCCTGGGGCACCACCGGGGTTCCGTTCAAGGACAGCGCCACTCCTCCGGTCGCGACCGTCGTCGCACCATCCACAATCAGGGCCGTCACCGGAGCCGCCGGGGAATTGCCGGCCGATCCGGGCGAAGGGGAAACTTCCGCCACGTAGGGTCCGTTGGCGTTCGGGCTGTTGTTGTCCCGGAACACCCGCAGGGCGCGGGGATCCGTTGCCGTGTCATTCAGCAGGAGGCGTGCTCCATCCGATGCCACCGTATACCACTGCAGGTTCGCACCCAGACCGGTCTGCCAATAAACAAGACGGAACGGATAAAGGCCCGCCTCGGGGGCGACCACCGTCCATTGGTTCTCGTTCTTGGTATTCGAGGTGAACGGGGGAGCGAACCGCTCGAATTCGCCCACCTTCAGCCCGAAGAAATCCCGCGGGTTGGCTCCCACCGTGACGACATAGGAATCGTCATTGTTGACGTCCGTCCGGTCGGTACCGACCGCAACACCAAACGTGGTCTCGCCCACCGGCAGTTCCACCCATCCGACGACTTCCACCGCAAATGCCTCGGTGCTTCCGCCGTTGCCGGGGATGCCCGGGAACAGGAAGGGCGAGAAGCTGGCGATGTAGAAACCATCGGGGTCGTACATGTCGAAACCAACGCCCTCGAGTTCGAAATTGATGACGTCGGCAAAGGTGCTCCCGCCCACGTCCGATCCGGGGACGGCGTCGTTCGGGATCGGGTTGCCCGCCGCATCCTTCAACGTGCCGTTCAACTGGCTGAGGGCGCGGACGAAGTTGTTGCCGACGACGGTGTCAGGCGGCGCCTGGATGGTGCGCGTGACGAAGCCGCGATTGCTGGAAGTGCCGGGGGCTACAGCCAAACCCGACGGCAATGCCGTCGTGCCCGCCATTGCCGATCCAGCACCCAGGGTCATCGCCATGCTCAGGATGGAGCAGGCGTACAGGGTGGTAGTTTTCATTTTTTGAGGAGAGGCTCCATCTCGATAAAATCTCGGAACCGTTGGTCATCTAATCCTAGACATTAGATTCTTACCACCCCCATTTCCGGGTAGGGGCTGTTGTTGGGACCAACTCCCCAGCAACGGTGATTGCCTTCCCGGTTGCCCGAATTCGTCCCTGCCGTTGAACTTGCCCCATGCCGAAACAGATCTGGCCATTCGCTGGGATCCTCTCCGCGCTCTTTCTGGGTGCCGTGGTCCTCCTCCAATTGCGGGAGTCCACCCGCGCCCGCGCCGAGGCCGAAGCCCAGGCTGAAGCTGCCAGGCAGTTCGCCGAGACCCTGTCCCACACCAATCAACTGCTCGACGCCGAACTCTCCCTGGCCCGGGCCCAGGCCGCAGAACTCGCCGAACAAGTCCAGCAGGCCACCAACGACCGCTCCCAGCTGGAACAGGAAATGCGCTCCGAACTCGATTCCCGGAATATCACGATCTCCGAACTCCAGGGACGCCTGACCATCGATATCCTCGACCGGATCCTCTTCGACTCCGGCGAGTCCGACCTCAAACCCGAGGGTCAGCAGGTCCTCCTCAAACTCGCCGAACTCCTCCAAAAGAACACCAACCGACAGGTCCAGGTCGTCGGTCATACCGACAACGTCCCCATCCATGTCAGCACCCGGGGCGGTTACACCGACAACTGGTCCCTTTCCGCCGGACGCGCCACCGCCGCAGTCCGCTTCCTCCACGAAAAGGCCGGCATCGATCCCAGCCGCCTCGCCGCAGTCGGCTTCGGGGAATTCCGGCCCCTTGCAGAAAACACCACGCCCGAGGGTCGGGCCCGCAATCGTCGGATTGCCGTGGTCATCCTCCCCGAGGAGATCGCACCCACCGATCAACCCCGCACCAAGCCGACACCCATCCAAGACCCTGCCCCGGAACCTGCTCCGGCAGCTGCGGACGAGGGTGCCACAGACTGAGCCACGTCCCGCACAAGGCACCTTCAACCGGTCCCTCGCCATCTTTCTGGTTCATTTCCAGACGCCCGACGGCACACTTCACCGAACATGTCGTTCTCGTTCCGCTTCCTCGGCACCGGCACCTCACAGGGCGTGCCGATCATCGGGAAGTCCTACCCGCCCGCATACCTCGCCAATCCCAGGAACCATCGACTCCGCGCCTCCATCTACATCGAAACCCCGACCACACGGTGCGTGGTCGATGCCACTCCGGACTTCCGCATGCAGATGATCCGCGAGGGACTCGGATTCCTGGACGCCCTCCTCATCACCCATGCCCATGCCGATCACATCATGGGACTGGATGACTGTCGTCGGGTCTGTGACATACGTGGTGGTGCCCTCCCCATCCATGCCTCGGCGGAAACCCTCGCAGCCCTCCGCAGGGTCTACGATTACGCCTTCGACGGTCGCCCCATCCCCAAGTCCTACTTCCATCCGGAACCCCACGAAATCCAGGGACCTTTCGAGATCGGAGACCTCTCCATTGCTGCCTATCCCCTTCCCCACGGCCGCATTGAAACCCTCGGGTTCGTGTTTCGACATGGAAACGCCCGATTCGCCTATTTCTCGGACTGCAAGGAAGTCACCGAAGAGGCACTCGAAGCCGCCCGCGGAGCCGATGTGGTCGTGCTGGATGCCCTTCGGAGGGAACCTCACCCCACCCACATGTGCCTGGATGAAGCCCTGACCACTGCCAGGCGTATTGGTGCGGATCGCACCTACTTCACCCACCTGACCCACGACTACGACCACGACCGGGATCAGGAGGAGTTGCCCCCGGGCGTGTTCCTCGCCTTCGACGGCCTTCGGGTGGATGTGCCATGAGCTCGACCCACGCCGCCATCGACCCCGCCCGAAGAACCGGGTTCTACATCGGATGCAGCCTCATTGTCCGTGCCGCTTCCTCCGTCTATTTCCGGTTGCGGACCGTTGATCGCCATCACGTTCCTCTGACGGGTCCTGTCATCCTCGCCTCCAACCATGTCAGCTATCTCGACCCACCCCTGATCGGGTGTACCCTACCCAGGACCATCCATTCCATGGCCCGGAAATCCCTCTTCGACAACCCGATCCTTTCCTGGGTCATGCGCGGCTTGGCGGCATTGCCCATTGATCGCGATGGCGGGGGCGGAGCCGGCGTGAAGACCATCTTCGAACGTCTCGGAGTCGGAGCAGGAATCCTCCTCTTTCCGGAGGGAACCCGATCTCCTGACGGGCGGATTCATCCGGCAAAGGCTGGAATCGGGCTGATCATCATCCGATCCACCGCTCCGGTCATTCCAGTACGAATGCTCGGAGCCTATGACGCCTGGGGTCGACACCAACGTCTGCCCCGACCTGCGCGGATCACCATCGTCTACGGTCCACCCATCGATTTTGGCACCCTTCGCAACGAAGCGAAGACCTGCGACAAAACGCGCCTGAAAGCCATCTACCAGGAAGCGGCCGACCGGACCATGGACGCCATCCGACAATTGGGCCGGGACTCTTCCCGCTAAACCCTCCCGCCCATGGGCAGGCGGGGATCCCTCGAAATGAATGGACCCGGGACGAATCCGGGCCTTCCATCAACCGATCCGCCAGACGATGCGCGCCTTGCCGAGGTCGTATGGCGACATCTCCATCTTCACCCGGTCACCGGTGGTCAGACGCACGAATCGCTTGCGCATCTTTCCCGAAATGGTGGCCAGCACGAGGTGTTTGTTGTCCAACTCCACGCGAAACATCGTTCCCGCCAAAACGGTTACGATCTTGCCCTCCACCTCGACGTGTTCCTGTTCCTTCATCAACAACGCTCCCTGCTAGAAGAGTCCGGACCCCCTTTTCGCAAATCCTGCTTCCCGCAACTGCCCAAAACCTTCACCCATCGGCCGGAACGGGTGTCGGGAGAAAAAGAAAGGCGGCCCCGGTGTCACCGGAACCGCCCTTGTGTAAAATGCGAATCAATAGCGACCACGGCCACCACCACCGCCGCCGCCGCCGCCGCGACCACCACCACCACCCCCACGACCGCCGCCGCCGCCGCCGCCGCCGAAGCCGCCACGATCACGACGAGGTCCGCCGAATCCACCACCGCCGCCGCCGCCACCCTCTTCACGAGGACGGGCAACATTGACCGTGAGGTTGCGGCCGTCGAGATCAGCGCCATTCAAGGCGTCGATGGCACGTTGGGCCTCTTCAGGCGAGGACATGGTGACGAACCCGAATCCGCGGGACCGACCGGTAGCCCGGTCGAACATCAACACCGACTCCATGACCGTGCCATGTGCGGCGAACGCGTCCTGAAGGGTGTTCTCGGTGGTGTTGAAGGAAAGATTTCCAACAAACAACTTGGTACTCATTCTGTGCGATTTGTCCCTAGACCGAATCTGCTCTCTCCAAACTGTTCCCGCTCGTCGGGTTTCAAATCATCACTGAACTTCTGTTCAACTGAGGATCCACCAAGTCTTGGAAGCGACAGGCAATCTAACTGACGGCCGGTAGACTGCCCAAATACGGCTGAATGGCAACCAGTATGTTTCGACTCCTCCAATCCGGTGTCGCCCAACTCCCATCCACCCGCTCACCAGGTTTCCCACCCGATCTTCTGAACCCTCCCCTGCCGCATGTATTTGTGGCAGCTGACACATGAGAAGGTCATCTGGGTATACGCCACCGTGGCGCCATCAATGTTCTTCGCTTCGGCAGCCCGCACCAACTCTTCGGCGGATCGCCTGAACTCCACCGTGAACAACTCGTACTCCGGCGTCTGCCTCACCATCCAACCCCCTCCCCGACTCAATCGCACCAGGCGCTGGGCGTTGGCGGCAATCAATCCAAAATCCTGCAACGCCAACCCCCGCAACACCTGCTGCGAGTGATCCAGCTTGCGTCGCATGACATCCGCGGTCCCATCGTCCCCGGATTGCCCCGCTGCGGGTCCCGACGCCGTCCCCAACAACATCGGCAATAGCAATGTCAATCCGGCCAGACGGGCGGCACTGGTGATCGTGATCAAGGTCTTCATGGTCATTTCTGTTACAGGCTTCACCGCCAACCTCCTCCCCGCCCCGCACCCCCGCACTCCCAAGATTGGAAAACATCCACCCTTCCTTGTCAGCCATACCCGCTTGCCCCATACCCTCCAGCATGTCGCGGCCCTGCCCCCGGACCCTGCTCGCCCTGCTCCTGGTCGCCTTCATGCATCTGGCATGCGCCGTCCGACCCGACACCGAAGACTTCGACGTCACTCTGGTGAACGTCGCACCCGAAGGGAATTCCGGCGGGGTCGGCGAAGCAGCGCTCCGGTTCACCATCCGTCTCCAGAATGCCACCCCGCTGCCCGTGACCCTCACCGGCTCGGCACACAAGATCCACATCAACGGAGTCTATGTCGGCCAGGCCTTGTCCAACGCCCGGACCGAAGTTCCACGACTCAGCACGGTCACTGAAGAAATCACCGTGGTCCTCAGCACGTTCAAGCTGGCCCGCGCCTTCTACGGAGTCTATCGCGACCAAAGCGCAACCTATCGCATTTCCTCCACGCTGTACGGATCCCACTCCACGTTCCGCACCCGGAAGGAAGGCTCGATCGACCTCCGGGGGCTTGGAAACCTGCCGACACCAGCCCCGGAGCCTTGATCCCGACTCTGGATTCCCCTGTTCCCGTTTTCCGTCCCCCAGCTCCGTGCCCGATTGCAAAATTACCGCTTGCTGTGCCGACCTCACTGCTGATAACCAGTGCGTTCCTTTTCGACGGAAGGTATTGATTATGTCTCGGATTTGCAGCGTGACCGGCAAAGGACCCATCAAGGGTCATCACATCTGGCGTTCAGGTAAGGCCAAGAAAAAAGGCGGCATCGGCACACATGTGACCGCGATGACCAAGCGCCGTTTCTTCCCCAACCTGCAACGCATCAAGGTCCTTCTCCCTTCCGGTGAGGTCCGCTACATCCGGGTTGCCGCTTCCGCCATCAAGAAGGGTCTGGTGATCAAGGCTCCCCCCCGGACCTGGAAGAAGGAAACCGCGGCCGCAAAGTAGTCTTCCGACCCGGAATATCCCGGTGCTGGTGCTGCGAAACCACCCTGCGCCCACCCACCCCGTTCTCAGGAAAGGGGTTGATTCCTTACCCGAAAGGCCGCCGGATCACCGGCGGTCATTTCATGTCGGGGTCCCGCCTCGTTCAATGCCGTCGCCCGGGCGTCGCCCAGATGGATCGAAGGGGAAATCCACCGCATGGGGTCTCCACGCCTCA
>CAZDYB010000184.1:0-8146 GCA_964509045.1 uncultured Akkermansia sp. | reverse complement strand
CGCAGACGAGGGAGGGGATCGAGATGCGGGATGAATCCCGCGCTCCCAGGGAGGGAGTGGCGACGGTTGGTCGTCGTAGGAACGGGCGAAGCCCATCGGGAGCGCGGAATTCATTCCGCAGACGAGGGAGGGGATCGAGATGCGGGATGAATCCCGCGCTCCCAGGGAGGGGAGCGGCGACGTTCGGTCGCCGATGGATTGAGCACGGCGAGGGGTCCTCGCCGCCCCGGGAGTTCCGCTTCAACGGACCAATTGGAACTCCGCGCCGGTCAGGAGTGCCCATGCCAGCTGCCGGTTGGCATCCGGCGCCGGTCGATTCAGCAGATACTCTTCGGCTGCCCGCCGTTCCTCCCGGTCGGGTTCGCGTCCGAGGATTCCGAGGAAGGCGGTGCGGACGCGTCGGGTGGGATCCGTCAGGGCATTGAGCCGGTGGACCAGTGAACCGGGGTTGTCGGCCAGCAGGGCATCGAACAGCGGTGAGTTCGACAGGAACAACGCCTGTTGCAGGGTGGCGTTGTATTCGGTGGGAAACAGGTCGGGGAATTGCTGGACCAGGGCGCGCCGAAGGTCGTCGGCGACGGGTTGTGCCGGGCTGTTGGTGGAAGGATCGACCGTTCCGGTGGCGATGGTCAGGGCGCGGTGGAGTTGTTCGGCCGACAAGGGCCGGGTGAGCATGGAGGCGAAGGCATCGGGCTCGACCCGTGTACCCTTGCGTTGGGTGGCGGGACGGGAATCCAGACCATAGGCACGGCTCAGGACCAGAGCGCGGAGCAGGGGCCGCAGGTGATGTCCGTCGGAAGCGAAACGTTCCGCCAGCCAGTCGAGCAATTCCGGATGGCTGGGTGCGTGTTTGGAATCCATCAGATCGACTGGATGCACGATGCCGCGTCCAAACAGCAGGGCCCAGGCGCGGTTGACGGTGGCGCGGGCCAGGAGCGGGTTGTCGCGGGTGACGGCGTCGGCGAAGGCGTTGCGACGGGAGAACCGGGGGATGGCAGGGGCTTTGGCGGGCTGCTTTTCAGGCGGGGGCGGAACGAGGTAAAGCGCGGGGTCATCGGTCGGTTTGGCGCCTTCTTCGGGCCAGGTTTCATTGACGGAGCGCCCGTTGAAGAAGGTGAGGCGTGCGGGTTGCGATTCCTTGCGGAGATTGGCGAAGGTGACGAAGCCGCCGATGGCGGATTCGGCGAGGCCAAAGCCCGTCGGGGTATCGACGTTTCTGGACCGGTTGAAGGCGGCCACCATGCCCCAGTAGTGGGCCTGCTTGATCTCCCGGGCGACCATGTGGTCATGGCATTGGGCGCATTGCACCTGCAACCCGAAAACCAGCGGCGCCACCGCCTCGGCCATCGCCTGTGGATTGTTGTCCCGCTCGTACAGGAACCACGCCGCACCCCGGTCCGACTCTCCCACCGGTCGCGCCACGATCAGTTCCCGGATCACCCCATCCCAGGGACGGTCGCGTCGGATGACCTCCTCGAGATACGCATGCCAGCCGCGTTGGGCGCGTTGTTCCATCCGCTTGGCCGGGCCGCGTCCCATGAGGACCGTGTCCCACACTTCGCGCAGGTGAACGACATGGGCATCGCTGGAAAGCAAACGGTCCACCAGTTGTTCCCGACGGTTGCGCGAACGGTTGGCGAGGAAGGCCTCCAGTTCGGCCGGTGACGGAATCCGCCCGGCGAGATCGAGCCAGACGCGACGTGCCCAGGTGCGGTCATCGGCGGGGCGGGCCGGACGCACGCCGCGTTCCTTCCATCCCAGTTCAATGAAGCGATCCACCGCATCGGTGACGCCCATGCCCGGGGGAGGTCGCCAGGCGGGGGGGCGGGGCCGGACCGGTTCGGGAGTGGAGACGGCGACGGGGCCGGGATTGGTCCCGAGACGCTGGATCCAGGTGCGGAGCAGTTCGATCTGGTCGGCCCGGAGAGGCTCCCCCTTGGGCGGCATGATGGGATCCGCCCCGGGCATCACGACCCGGATCAGGGGACTGCGGTCTGGATCGCCGGGAAGGACGGCCGGGCCGGAGTCGCCCCCGTGCAGGGCGCCTTCGGGGGTGGAGAGATCCAGGCCGGACTTGGTCTGGGCACCGCCATGGCACTTGAGACAATGTTGCTGGAGCAGGGGTTCGACATGGGCCTGCCAGAAGGGGTCTGAAGCGTGGAGAGCGGAGGCGACGGAGAGGATGGGAAGGAGGAACCGGCGGAGTCGACCGGCGAGGCCTTGAGGGGTGGAAAGACGGACGCTCATGGACAACGGAACGTGAGGACGGCGTCGATGACCTGATCCTGCACGCTTGGAGTCATGCTGTTGTAGAACGGGAGACGGATCAACCGGTCACTGATGTCCTCGGTGACGGGACAATCCCCGGGTTGGCCACCGAACCGGGATCCGTAGGAAGAGAGGTGGAGCGGGAGGTAATGGAACACGGCGAGGATGTTGAGGTCCTTGAGATGGGCGATGAGACGGGTGCGATCCTCGGCGGTGGGGAGCAGGAGATGATACATGTGCCATGCGGACTCGCAGTGGGGGGGGATGACGGGTTGGCGGACTCCGTTCTCGTCCGCCCAGGTGGCGAGGGCGGAATGGTAGCGTTGCCACACTTCCCGGCGTCGTTCCTGGATGGTTTTCCATGCTTCGAGCTGGGCGTAGAGGAAGGCTGCCAGGACATCGCTGATCACATAGCTGCTGCCGAGATCGACCCAGGAATACTTGTCGACCTGACCGCGGAAGAAGCGGGACCGGTTGGTGCCCTTCTCGCGCAGGATTTCGGCCCGTTCAACCCACTGCGGGTCATTGATGAGGAGGGCACCGCCTTCGCCGCAGGTGATGTTCTTGGTTTCGTGAAAGCTCTGGGTCGCCAGCGCACCGAATGTTCCCAGCCAACGGCCGCGATACCGGCCGAACAGACCGTGTGCGTTGTCTTCCACGACTGGGATTCCATGGCGTCCGGCGACTTCCAGGATGGTGTCCATCTCGCAGCCAACGCCGGCGTAATGGACTGGAACGATGGCCCGGGTGCGCGGGGTGATCAGGGATTCCAGCCGGGTTTCGTCGAGGTTGAGGGTGTCGGATCGGACATCTGAAAACACGGGAGTGGCGCCGCGCAGGACGAAGGCATTGGCGGTGGAGACGAAGGTGAAGGCGGGCACGATGACCTCGTCGCCGGGCTGGAGATCGAGTAGCAGGGCCGCCATCTCGAGGGCATGGGTGCAGGAGGTGGTGATCAGGGCGCGGTTCACGCCCAGAACCGTTTCGAGCAAGGCCTGGCATCGGCGGGAAAAGGTCTGGTCGCCGGCGATCTGCCCGCTGGCCAGTGCCTGGCTGATGTATTCCAGTTCGGGTCCCTGGAGTGCGGAACGGTTGAAGGGAATGGCGGGATGCGCGGGGCTCATGCAGGGGGCTTCGACGGGTCGGAAGCGGGCGACGGGATGGTTCCGGTGATTTCCCCGACGGTATAGGCGGGTTTGTCCATGGTGCGGAAATGCATCCGGGCGAGGTATTCGCCCATGATGCCCAGGGCGAAAAGCTGGGCGCCGGAGAAGATGGCAATGATGGAGGCGAGGAAGGGGAAGCCGGCGACGCTGCTGCCGGAGACGAGGTAACGGCCGAGGACATAGGCGAGGACGCCCATGCCGAACAGGGTGAAGAGGAAGCCGATGACGCTGGCGAGTTGCAGGGGCAACACGGAGAAGCCGGTCATCATGTTGAGCGCATGCCGGATAAGCCGCGTGAAGCTGTAGTTGGACCGGCCCACACCTCGTGGATCGTGCCGGACGCGGATGGCGGTGAACCGGGTGGTTCCCCAGGTCAGCAGGACATCGATGCTCACGAACGGACTGCTGTAGGCTTCAAATGCCGATCTCAGTTGGGTCCGGAACACCCGCAACGCACTCACCATCCGCGCCGTCTCCGCGCCCATCGCACTGCCCAACGCCATCTTGGTCACCACCGACGCCAGATCCCGCACCACGCCGTGCTGTTCGCTTTCCGGCGATCCGTACACCACATCGATCCCGTCCGTGAGCCCGGCCAACAACCGCGGCAATACCTCGGGCGGATGCTGCAGGTCGTCGTCGAGCGTGATGACGGTGTCGAACCGGGCGAGTCGTACTCCGGCCAACAAGGCGTTGTGTTGCCCGTAATTGCGCATCATGCGGACCCCGCGGATCCACGGATGCCGCGTCGCCAGTTGCCCGATGACGGACCAACTGGCATCGGGACTGCCATCGTTGACCAGCAGGAGTTCATGGGGACGGCCAAGGGATTGGAGGACCGGTCCCAGCCGCGCGACGAGGTCGGGAAGGATGGCGGCGCTGTTGTAGACCGGGACGACCACCGACACCCCGGCCGGGAGGATGGATGGGGCGGCGGAGGCGATCATGCGGGGGGAAACGCGGGGCAATACTGGCGCGGGGAGTCGAGCCAATCCCCGACGGCCGGGCAAGCCCGCAGTGGATGGCTCCGGGGCGAGGAATGGAGCGGCGATGGTGGGTCGACGAAGCAACGGAGGACGGCGACCGACCGTTGCCGCTCCGGGACCGCATGCCGCGGATGGCGGCGGGATCTTCCCTGCTGATCTCCCGGAGATTCCGATTGCGGGGATCCGGGTCTGGCCCTGAAATGCCGTTGGTTCTTTTCACGATCCCGGCAGTGATGCCGGGTCCAATGCCAGACACGTCGGTGATGCGGGAACCCCGTTGGATTCGGGGACGGTTCCGCCACGGTATCGGGTTACAGACTCCCAGGTCGAAAGACAGCCACTGCAACGGTCCGCCTCCAGGCGGTCCGGAGTGGGAAGGCGGGAGCGAGGTTTGAAGCCCGGAGTCCGGATATCGCACCCGATGTGCTCGTCCGGGTCGTCCCTTGCCGCCTGTCGCGGTCCGGGCACGGCCCCACTTCGCCGGCAAAGCGAAGGATGAGGCCAGGTCCCGACGTTGGTTGCGTCGGGGCAAGCGAGATTATTTGCTGCCTTCATTCTCACCCTGCCGGGAATGGAGGCTTTTTGTTTTCGTCCGGCATCGTCCGGTCCGACCCAAGCACCCGTTCCTGGACTGGTCTCCCCACCGCATACCGGGAATCCCCTTCTCTGGCAGGATTCCCGAAGAGAATCAGGAGACCTGTCATGTCAAAATCCGTCCGTGTCCGTCGTCCCGCGCCCTTGGGTGTCGTGTGGACCCTGGCCTGCATCACCGTATCCGGAACCCTCAGTCCCAACGCCCTGGCACAGCATGTCGCCGAGGTGATCCGCTACGAATCCGGCACCGGATTCGCCACCGAGTTTGGTACCGGCCTGGGTTATACCCTCACCAGTGCCGTGCTGGGCGAACCCACCCGTGTGACCCCGGGAATGTTCGGGGGTCCGGTCGATCCCTTCAGCCCGCCCTACCTTCGTGAACAGGTGCTGTCCCTTGGGTCCGGCGGATTGCTCGAGGTCCGACTCGACTCGCCCATCCTCGCCAGTCCCCTCAATCCGTTCGGCATCGATTTCATCGTCTTCGGCGGCCAGGGCTTTGTCATCGTCAATGGCGACTACTCCGGCGGTGGCATTACGGATGGATCGATGTTCGGCAGTGAGGAAGCCCGGACCCGGGTGTCGGTCAGTGTCGATGGCGTCCAATGGTTCACCCTGGACGACACCCTGACGCCCGTGCTGGAAACGTTGTTTCCCACGGATGGCTCCGGGGACTTTGCCGTGCCGGTGGATCCAACCTTGGTTGCGTCGGACCTTGATGGGCTGGGTCTGGCCGGGATCCGGGGCTTGTACGCCGGAAGCGGGGGTGGAACCGGCTTTTCGCTGGGCTGGGCCCGGGATGAACAGGGCGCGGCCGTTGAACTCGATTCCGCTTCCTACATCCGGTTTGAAGTCCTGTCCGGACGTGCCGAGTTCGATGCCGTGTCCGCGGTCCGGGCCGTGCCCGAACCCGGCATCGGTTGGCTTGTCGGACTTGGCGCCGTCTCCCTGGTGGGTCATCAACTGCGGCGTCGGACCAACTCCTGACCTCCGATGCCCGAGCCGATCCCATCCGCCTGTCCTCCCGGTCGTTGTCCCCTTTGCGGGGAGTCCAATGGCTGTGCGATGGCCGGCGGCGCCTCCTGTCCGGGAGCTTGTTGGTGCCAGGTCGTGGACATTCCCCCGGCATTGCTCGAACGACTTCCGGTCGAGGCACGGGATGTGGCCTGCATCTGTCACGCCTGCGTTGCGAGGGAACGTCGACGCGCCCCCGAGCCATCCCGGGCACGGCCCGGTGAATCCTACTTCACGCCGGATGGGCGATTCGTGTTCACGGCCCGATACCATCTCCGCCGCGGATACTGCTGCGGGAATGGGTGCCGTCATTGTCCCTACGACGCGGAGGGACGACCCCGTCCCGATGTCCTCGAGGCCCAGACATGAACCCGTTCTCCTTCCGCCGGGTCGGCCGGTTCTTCATCGATGTTGCTGCGGGACTGTTCGCGATGGGGGTCGTATCGGCCCGGGATGGATTTGTTGAGATGTTCGACACCGATCCTTCCGCCCGGGGATGGGCCGTTCATGGTGATGCCACGTTGTTTGACTGGGACGGGGTGGGGCAACGGCTCGCCGTGACCTGGGATTCGTCCCGATCCAACAGCTTCTTCGCGCGGCAACTGCCCGCGCCGGTGGGTGTCGAAGATGATTTCGCCTTCGGGTTTGAGATCGAACTGGAGGAGCATGCGGTGGGTGTGGATCCGGCCCGGCCCGGCACCTTCCAGATCGCCCTGGGCCTGCTCCGGTTGTCCCAGGCCACCGCGCCCGGATTCCAACGCGGCGTGTTCCTGCGCAGCTCCAATCTCGTCGAATGGACCTGGTTCGCTCCGGATCCCAGTGGAACCATCTCTGCTTCGGTCTCCCCGGTGGTGGTCCCGGGGAACGGACGCCTTCCGTGGGGTTTTCGCGACAGCTACCTGGCCCTGGAAACCGGGGTGAAGTACGGATTCGAATACCGATACTCGGCCACCAACCGCACCCTGCGCAGCACCGTCACCGTCGATGGCCTGCCCGGACCGGACCTCGCCCCGGTGGTGTTGCCTTCCGCCTTCACCGGGTTTCACGTCGATGCCCTGTCGGTGAACAGTTACAGCGATGCCGGGCAGGATCCGCGCTATGCCGGATCCGTGCTCGCGCGGGGTTGGATCAGCCGGATGCATTACGAAGGGCCGGGCGCCGTGGCGGAGGCTCTGGAGTTGAAGTGGGATTCCATCCGGTGGCGCCTTTCGGCTGCTTCACGTCCCGGATGGGTCTATCAACTCCAGCACAGTCCCGATCTCCGGACCTGGAGTCCGATCGGCGATGCGCGACCTGGCACCGGACACGAGGTGACGTTTGAACCCTCCGTTCCACCGGATTCTCCCGAGGGATTCTTTCAGGTAAAGGCGCACCTGCCGTGAAGCCGGATTCGAGAATGGATGTTCCCGGGAGGGCAGCTCACGCCTTCACCCTGATCGAACTGTTGGTGGTGATCGGCATCATCGCCCTGTTGGCCGGCCTGTTGGTGCCAGCCCTGGGTCGGGCACGTCAGGCGGCGGACACGGCCCGCTGCACCGGCAATCTGCGTCAACTCGGCCTCGCCTCCCAACTTTACTGGGATGACCACTCGGGGCGGGCATATCCCGAGAGGATCCGGCGCCGGGACGATGGGTGGATCTACTGGTTCGGATGGTTGCAGGATGGTGCTGAGGGCGTGCGCCGATTCGATCCGCAGCCCGGGGCATTGTGGCCTTATCTCACCGGACGGGGTGTCGAGATCTGTCCTTCGCTGGACCGCACGGGGCCCCGATTCAAGAGCAAGGCGCACGGAGCGGCCTTTGGCTATGCGTACAATCTGTTGTTGGGACCGCGGGATCGTTCGCCGATGGCGATCCAGCAGGTGAGGAATCCCAGCGGCCTGGCGGTGCTGGCCGATGCCGCTCAGGTGAATGATTTCCAACCGCCGGCCACGCCCGACAACCCCATGCTGGAGGAGTTCTACTACTTCTCGACCCATCGCCTCGAGGCGACCATCCACTTCCGCCACGGACGCCGGGCCCAGGCGGTGTTTGCCGATGGACATGTCGCGATGGAAGAACCGGAACCGGGCTCACTCGACACCCGTTTGCCGCCGCATCGGATCGGACGTCTTCGGGACAT
>CAZDYB010000183.1:0-8178 GCA_964509045.1 uncultured Akkermansia sp. | reverse complement strand
GAAAGGACACGAAAACGGGGGGGCGGGAATGACGCGATTCCTCCGGGAGCGCGTGGTTCATCCCGCACGATGAAGGAGTTCGGAACTGCTTTCACGCGAAGCCACGAAGAACGCCGAGGTGTGACGGGACCTGTGAACTTTGCGTCCTTTGTGGTTGGATCAGGCGTTTCCCGGGAGGCATCGAGATGCGGGATGAATTCCGCGCTCCGGGGGGCGCCCAAATTTCCTGTTTCGCGGCAAAACGGGCTTCGATAGCGTGCGCCGTCGACCGGATCATCCGGTTTTCGTCATTTCCATCCTGATTATGCCACTGACACACACGCGCGAACTCTTCGCCAAGGCCCTGAAGGGCAAATACGCACTCGGAGCGTTCAACGTGAACAACATGGAGTTGCTCCAGGCGATCGTGGAGGCCTGCGAGGAGGAGAAGGCTCCGGTCATGCTCCAGATTTCCAAGGGGGCCCGGGACTATGCCAATCCCGTCTACCTCAAGAAACTCATCGAGGCCGCCGTCTCCACCACCACCATCCCCATCGCCGTCCATCTGGATCACGGCGATTCCTTCGAGCTCTGCAAGCAATGCATCGATGAGGGGTTCACGTCGGTCATGATCGACGCCTCCCATGAGCCGTTCGACAAGAACGTCGAGATCACCCGCCGCGTCGTTGACTACGCCCACAAACACAATTGCGTGGTTGAATCCGAGCTCGGTCACCTGGTCGGTGCCCAGTTCGATGACGGTGAGGAAGGCGGCAACTATTCCACCGGTGGCCACTACACCCACCCCGAGGAAGCCGTCCAGTTCGTGCGGGATTCCGGATGCGACTCCCTCGCGGTCGCCATCGGGAACAGCCATGGCGCCTACAAGTTCAAGGGCGAGCAGCATCTCGATCTCGAACGGCTGAAGGCCATCAAGCAGGCCCTCATGGATGCCGGGCTCGGTGATTATCCGCTCGTCCTGCACGGAGCCTCCTCGGTTCCCCGCGAGATCGCCCAGAAGATCAATCAGTACGGCGGCACGATGGGTGAAGACACGGCCGGCGTTCCTGAGGCCGACATCGAAGTGGCACGCCGCATCGGTTGCACCAAGGTCAACATCGATACCGATCTCCGCATGGCCATGACCGCGGCGATCCGCGAAGTGCTCGCCACCAAGCCCAAGGAGTTCGATCCCCGCAAGTATCTCGCACCCGCCCGCAATGCCGTGCGCGAACTCGTCCGTCACAAGATCCGCAACGTGCTCTGCTCCGCCGGGCACGCCTTCGACTGAGATCCCGCCGGTCATCCGCCGGGTTCAGTCCCGGTCTGGAAAGGGCGGGGGCAACTTAGCCTCCGCCCTTTTTCCTGTCCGTATTCCCCCGTTTCCATGAACCGTCGTTCCCTTCTCAAACTGGTGCTGGGCTGTCTTCCCCTGGCCGCCTGCCAATCCACCCGCGAGACCACCAGTCCGCTCATCTGGGGAGATATCCGGGCGGGTGCCACCCGAGAATCCGTGCTCCAACGACTCGGACCACCGGCCGCCAGTTCAGAACGGGATGGCGATCTCTGGAGGAGCGGCGACTGGGAACTGGCCGTGGAATATGATGGATCCGGCAATGTGGAGTCGGTCTCGCAGGGCTTGATGCTGCGGTGAACGTGGCGTGGGGTGGCGACGGCAGCCAATCTTCCCGGGAGCGCGGGATTCATCCCGCATGACGAAGCGGTTTCGGCGGGGTTTTCCCGGGGGAGGGCATTGGGGTGCGGAATGAATTCCGCGCTCCTCAGGGGAGGAGGGCATTGGGGTGCGGAATGAGTTCCGCGCTCCTGAGGGGAGGAGGCATTGGGCTTGGTCACGCACCGGCTGGGCAATCTCCCCCCCCTGGATTCCGTTGCTGTCGGACTGGGTTTGAAGCATCACATCCGGATGCCGAGGGAAGGTTGTTACCAGTGGTGGAGGGACCATTTCTCAAGTCATCCGGAGTACCAACGGATCTGTTCGATCCTGCAGAGTCTGGGTTTCGATACTTCGCAGACGGAGGTGGATCATTTTCCTCCGAACTTCGCATATCAGGGGACCCGGTTTGAGACCCAGCTTGCCGCAGGGGCGCGTCCGGCGTTTCCCATCCCCAAGTATCTGCATCGGTATCATCGTGGGGAAGCAGACATGGGTGGCCACGCCAGCACCACCGGATCGGGCGGGGTCGCCCGGCTGTGGTCCGGCCAGATCCGTGCCCACATGCAGAGCGGAGATTTCTATGCCGCGATGAAGCAGGACATCATCGACAAGCAGAACATCGCCCTGTTCGCGACCCAGGGTCGGGATCGAAACCTTTTCAATGGGTTGTTGCGGGACGGGGTGCGATTGGCGTTCGAGCTCGGGATGATCACCGAGCAGGAATACTGGGATCTGATGCTCAATCATCTGGGCGGATGATTGGGCCCCGCCACGCCGGGCCGAGTCAGGCGACGTTCGAAGCCGGCGTCCTGGTCCTGCGCAATGGTGCGAGGATTCCTGCCAATTCCGGCAGGTTCTTCACCCGGATTGCGCCGATCTCTTCCAGCACGGGTTGATAGGCGGCTGAGGCCCGGCCACCGACCAGGATGGCGACCGCCGATGGCAACAGGCGTCGCAGGCGTCGCAGTTCCTCCTCCAGATGCGGGTCGTCCTCGGGATGCACGATCGAGAGTGCCACCGCCCTGGCGCGATGCGCCTGCGCAACTGACACAATTTCTTCCGAAGGCATGCTGGCTCCGGCATGGACGACCCTCCATCCGTCATGGGTCGCCGCCGCTGCCACGAGCACGGCGCCCAGCTCATGCAGCTGTCCGGCCGGCGTGGTGGTCACCAGGACCGGAGCCGAGGGATGCACCGAGATCGGCCGTGCCACATGCCCGAGAAAGGTACGGATCGCCGCCGAAGCCACATGCTCATGCGCAACCTTCAGTTGCCCCATCCGCCAGGCATCCCCGATCCGACCCACCAAGGGCACGATCACCTCGCTCAACAGGCTCAGTTGTCCCAGCTGGACCGAGGCTGCATCCAGCACGGTTTCCAGGGCAACACTGTCCATTTCCTGCACCGCCAGATACGCCTTCTCCATCCACTCCGCCGCGGAGGCAACGGAGGTGGCAGCGGTGGATGCCGGACCTGTACTGCGCCTGGTTTCACCCTGCGGTTGGGCCCCGGTCGGATCATCCACCACCAGATGTGCCAGTCGGTCGGTCGGGAGATGTGCGATGTCGCCGATGCTGTGGCCGGAATCGGTGGCGCGTTTCAGCAGACGCAGGCGCTCGATGTCTTCGAGTGAATACAGCCGACGATTGACATCGTTCCGCTGGGGTTGGGTGGTTGAGTAGCGCTTTTCCCAGACCCGGATCAGGTGGGGACTCAAACCCGTTCTCCGGGACACCACCTTGATTGAATGTTTCAGTTCCACGTCATGCTCCTGCTCGATTCAGCGACAGCGACAGTTCAACAGACATCGTTCGTCACAGCCACAACCGATGTTGAACAGCTAACGGATGCACTTGAACAATTCAACAACAGATAATGAACGAAGCATTGACACGATCAGTCTCATGAAGCAGAACAGGGACGTGATGTAGACAAAAGCTCAACAAAATGAGCACACGTCTTTGGCAAAAAACCGCAATTGCATCGTCAAAATGAAACTTCGAACCAGATCCCTTCCGCTTTCCACGACTGATTCCATCTCCGCCCCGGTGGGTCGTTCGGAATCCCTGACCGCTTCGGCTGGTTCGAAAGCGCCCCGGGTGTCCCGGTCACGGACCCGGGTTGCCCGGGTTTCCCCGGCCACCGGTCGTCCGATGGCTCCTTCCAACATCCAGTTGCCCCGGGAGAACATCCGGCCGGAACCGCTCGAATCGGCCCCTGTGGAAGCCCGTTCGGCCCTGACCATGTACATGAAGGATGCCGCCGAGGTTCCCCTGCTCAGCATCCAGGAGGAGATCGAGTTGGCGGCGCGGATCAAGAAGGGGGATATGGCAGCCCGGGAGCACATGATCCGCGCCAACCTGCGGTTGGTGGTGAAGATTGCCCGTGATTACGAGGGTATCGGCCTGCCGCTGCTGGATCTGATCAACGAGGGCAACATCGGCCTGATGAAGGGGGTGGAGCGATTTGATCCGGCGAAGGGCGGCAAGCTGTCGACGTATTCGGCCTGGTGGATCAAGCAATCCATCAAGCGCGCCCTGGCCAACCAGTCGAAGACCATCCGGTTGCCGGTCCATCTGGTGGACAAGATCTCGAAGATGCGCCGGGCTTCGCTGGAGTTGCACGAGTTGTTGGGGCGCGAGGCGACGGATGAGGAGTTGGCGGAGGAGATGGGTGTGCCGGTCCGCAAGGTGAAGCTGTGGCAGCGGGCATCGATGAAGACGGCGTCCCTGGACCAGCCGTTGGGTGAGGAGGATTCGAGTCGGCTGGGAGAGGTGGTTCCCGATGAAGCGGGGAGCGATCCGTACCACACGTTGGAGGAGCAGACCACGCACGCCATGCTGCGGAACTTCCTTCAGATCCTGGATTCGCGGGAGTTGACCATTCTGAGCGATCGATTCGGGCTCAACGGCGGACCGGAAAAGACCCTGGACGACATTGGCCGCAAGTTCGGGGTCACCCGTGAACGCATCCGTCAGGTGCAGAACCTGGCGTTGGCCAAGCTCCGGCGGCAGATCGAGAAGTTCGAGGCTGTACGCGATCCCGAAGCGCCGGAGTGTCCGGACGTCCTGGCTCAGCTTTCGAGGATGGCGACGGCCACGGCCTGACCGGCCGAGTGGCTCAGGCTGAGGTGAATCCGGCGTCCCCCGCGCTCCTGGAGCAGGGGGACGCCTTTTCCGTGCAGCAGGACGAGGGGTTGGCCGGATGCCTGGCGGAGGATTTCGATGTCATGCCAGCCCAGGGCGGCTCCGATGCCGGTTCCGAAGGCCTTGCTGACGGCTTCCTTGGCGGCGAAACGTGCGGCCAATGACGGGCCGGGATCGGATTGGGCGATGCAGTAGTCGATCTCGGATTCGCAGAGGATCCGGTGCATGAACCGTTCGCCGTGCTGCTGCCAGGTCCGTCGGATCCGGTCCACTTCAATGATGTCGATGCCTACTCCGAGGATCATGGGTGGTTCAATTGGGGGCCTGATTGATCGGGCCGAAGGCGACCCTTCCGATGCTTCCACAGATCGCCGGGCTTGAAGATGCCGGCGGGAGTGATGATGCCGGTCACCAGGTCACCCGGGGTGACATCGAATCCCGGATTGCGGGCCGCACTTCCCGGATTGGCGATCCGCACCTGCTGACGTCGACCGGATCGCGTCACGCCCCATGCCCCGAGCACTTCGTCGCCGGAACGCTCTTCGATGGGAATGTCCGCGGTGTCCGCCAGTTCCCAATCGATGGTCGAGAGCGGGATTGCCACGTAGAAGGGGATGTGGTGATGCCGCGCGAGGACGGCCTTGGTGTAGGTCCCGATCTTGTTGGCCACTGCGCCGGTACGCCCGAGGACACGGTCGGATCCGACGATCACGAGATCGATCTCGCCGCGTTGCATGAGGTGACCGGCGGCGTTGTCGGCGATGACGGAATGGGCGATGCCTTGCTGGGCGAGTTCCCAGGCGGTCAGGGATGCGCCCTGACAACGCGGCCGGGTTTCGTCGCAGAACACGTGGAATCGTCGGCCTTCGGCCTGGGCGGCGTAGAGGGGAGCGGTGGCGGTGCCGATGTCCACGAAGGCGAGCCAGCCGGCGTTGCAATGGGTGAGCACGCGCATGCCTTCAACGATCAGGGGTGAACCGTGGATCCCGATTTCCCGGCAATGCGCCACATCCTCTTCTGCAAAGGCCTCCGCTTCCTCCAGGGCCAACGCCTGCTGTTCCGCCACGGTCCGACCCGATTCCATCCGGCGTCGCACGCGGCGCAGGGCATTGAGGGGGTCCACGGCGGTGGGTCGGGCTTCGGCCAGGAGTTGGAACACCTGATCCACATGACGTGAGAACCGGGCCGGGTCCCGTCCGCGGAATCCGCGTGCGCCCTGCGCCAGGCCGTAGGCGGCGGTCGCTCCGATCGCTCCGGCGCCGCGTACCACCATGTCGCGGATGGCAGCGGCGGTGGCCTGGGGATCGGGGATCCGCACCACCTTGAACCGGTGGGGCAGGAGTCGTTGCTCGATCAGGCGGACTTCATTGCGGACGGCATCGAAGGACACCGTCCGGAACTCCCGCGCCTTGCCATTCACGGTGACGGTCATGGCTTCAGAAAACCCGTTTGGGATTGGCCTTCACATGGGCGCGGATCTCGTCGAGGAAGGCGTCGCCGTAGACCCGCAACTTGGTTTCGCCAATGCCCGGCACGCCGAGCAGTTCGGATTCCGTCACGGGATAATCCCTCGCCATGGTGCGCAGGGTGACGTCGCCAAAGACGATGTAGGACGGCACGCCCTGTTCGTCCGCGAGCCGCTTGCGCAGGGCCCGCAACTTCTCGAACAGCAGGTCGTCACACTCGATTTCACCGGCGCGGTTGGAGGCCTTGGGCTTTGGCGTTTCGCGCGGTTTGGTCAGGGTGATCACGCGACGTTCCTTCAGGGCCGTCATCCCGTCCGGGGTCAACGACAGGGTCGGGTATTGCCCCGGATCCTGACGCAGCAGGCCGAGTCGGATGAGTTCCCTGCCGATCGCCCCCCACTCGTTGCGGGTGTGGTCTGATCCGATCCCGAACGTCGAGAGTTCCTGATGACCGCGTCGGCGGACGTCTTCGGTATCGGCTCCGGTGAGGACGGCGACGACGTGGTTCATGCCGAAGCCGATTCCGCTTTTCTGTCGGACACGGAACACGCAGCTCAGGAATTTCTGGGCATCGAGGGTTCCGTTGTAGGTGGAACGTGGGGCGAGGCAATTGTCGCAGGCACCGCAGCCGATGGCGGGGAAAGCTTCGCCGAAATAGCCCAGCAGGGTGGTCCGCCGGCATTCGCCGCCCTCGGCGTAATGGACCATCTGCCGGAGCTGTTCGCGGGCGATCTGCTGTTCCCTCGGATCGGGTTTCTCCTCGATGAAACCGGTCTGCTTGGCGACATCACCGGCGCTGAAGAGCAGGAGGCAATCAGCGGGCAATCCGTCGCGACCGGCCCGACCGGTTTCCTGGTAGTACCCCTCGAGATTCTTGGGGAGGTCATGATGGATGACGAACCGGACGTTGGGTTTGTTGATGCCCATGCCGAAGGCGACGGTGGCGCACATCACCCGCACTTCATCGCGCAGGAACCGTTCCTGGTTGCGG
Organism: uncultured Akkermansia sp.; assembly: GCA_964509045.1. Lineage (GTDB taxonomy): Bacteria > Verrucomicrobiota > Verrucomicrobiia > Limisphaerales > UBA9464 > UBA6176. The sequence goes on along the minus strand of CAZDYB010000183.1, from coordinate 921 downwards.
GCGCGTACCTCGGCATCGAGTCCGGCATGATAGGGAGCGGCCTCGATCCGGGCGGCCACGAGTTTGGCGGCCAGTGATTCGGCGCCGGCGCGACTGGCGCAATAGATGATGCCGGGATCCCTGGGTCGTGACTTGAGGAAGTTGAGGACCTGGGTGACGGCCTGGGCCTTGGCTTCGACCCGGTAGGTGAGGTTCGCCCGGTTGAACGACGCCACGTAGATGGCGGGATCCTTGAGATGCAACTGTTGCAGGATGTCGCGTCGCACCCGTTCGGTCGCCGTGGCGGTGAGCGCCATGAAGGGGACCCCGGGAAAACGTCCGCGCAGCTCGCTCAACTGACGGTATTCCGGTCGGAAATCGTGACCCCATTCACTGATGCAATGCGCTTCGTCCACCGCCACCGCCGACAGGTCCCATCGGGCGACTTCCTCCACGAGGTTGCCGGCGAACAGGCGTTCCGGCGCCACATAAAGCAGCCGGGTCCGACCGCGATGCAGGTTGCGCCAGGCCGCGCGGCGTTCGCCGTCGTCGAGGGTGGAGTTGAGGCAGGCTGCCTCCACCCCGTTCGCCCGGAGCGAGTCCACCTGGTCTTTCATCAGCGCGATCAACGGCGAGATGACGATCGTCAATCCCGGGCGCACCAGGGCGGGCAACTGGAAGCACAGTGATTTCCCCCCGCCGGTCGGCAGCAGTGCGAACACGTCGCGACCCGCCAGCGAATCCCGCATGATCTCTTCCTGCAACGGTCGGAAGGTCCCGTACCCGAACTTCCGCTTCAATGGCCCCAGCAGGTCCACCGACTTCGCGTCCGGCATCGGATGCCCCCCACCGCCGGTCATCGCCCCTGTTCCGCTCCGGAACCCCCCCGGATCCGGCGCAGCACTTGCCGCGGCACCGACGCCGGCATCGGCTTCCGCCTGG
>CAZDYB010000182.1:0-8189 GCA_964509045.1 uncultured Akkermansia sp. | reverse complement strand
GGTGGTCGCCGGGCCACGGCAGGTGGGAAAAACCACCGTGGTCCGCCAGGTGATGGCCGCGGCAGGGATCCCAGTCCACTACGCCTCCGCCGACGAACCCACCCTGAGGGACCGAACCTGGCTGGAACAGCAGTGGGATCTCGCCCGACTCAAAGCCCGGGCGGAACGACAGGGGGCTGGAGGGACAGGCTCCCGGGACTCCTCCCAATTCCAGCCGTCGACCCAAACGAGATTGCGGGGTGAGCCGCTTGAGGGCTTCATCCGGCCGGCACATGACACCGGTAAGGCACTTTGCATCGGACAATTACTCGGGGATGACCCCGGAAGCGTGGGCGGCCTTGGCGGAGGCGAACTCGGGACACGAACCCGCCTACGGCAATGATCGATGGACCCAACGGGCCGCCGATCTCCTTCGCGAGATCTTCGAAACGCCCTGTGACGTCTTCTTCGTGTTCAACGGCACCGCCGCCAATTCCCTCGCCCTCGCCCACTCCACCCAAAGCTACCACTCCGTCCTCTGCCATGAAGTCGCTCACGTGGAAAAGGATGAGTGCGGTGCCCCGGAATTCTTCGGGAACGGTTCCAAGCTCCTCCTTCTGCCCGGCGACAACGGCAAACTGACCCCGGCTGGCATTGAGGAAGCCGTTCGCCGCCGGACCGATATCCATTATCCCAAGCCTCGGGCCGTCACCGTCACCCAATCCACCGAGGTCGGCACGCTCTATACCCCGGCGGAAATCCGGGCCATTGGTGCAATGGCAAAGAAGCACCACCTGCGGCTGCACATGGATGGCGCCCGCTTCTCCAATGCCGTCGCCGCCCTCGGCTGTGCCCCGCGCGAAATCACCTGGCAGGCCGGCGTCGATGTCCTTTGCTTCGGCGGAACCAAGAACGGCATCCACGTCGGTGAAGCCGTCGTGTTCTTCAATCAGGACCTGGCCCGCGAATTCGATTACCGCGCCAAACAAGGGGGTCAACTCTGCTCCAAGATGCGCTTCGTCTCCGCCCCCTGGGTCGGGATGCTCGCCAATGGGGTCTGGCTCAGGCACGCCTCCCAAGCCAACCGGATGGCCCGTCTCATGCACGAACTCGTTGGAGCCATCCCCGGCGTCAAGGTCCTGTTCCCCGTCGAGGCAAACGCCGTGTTCGTCGATCTCCCCAAGCCCGTCATCGAAGCCCTCTGGGCCAAGGGTTGGCTCTTCTACAATTTCATCGGCGACGGAGGTTGCCGCCTGATGTGCTCCTGGGACACCACCGAGGAGGATGTCCGCGCCTTTGCCGCCGATCTGGCCGCGGCCATGGAAAGTCGCTGACCCAGCCACGGTCCGTTTCCAGCAATTCCGGTGTGGACGTTGCCTCCACTCCACGCCACCCCGTTTCGATGACTCCCAGGCTTGGCCAGACGGCCATCACGCTGGTCATCCTGTCCACCGGTTTCCTGCTCGCCAATCCGGCAACCGACGTCGCACCCCCCACGCTGGAACCCTCGGACGATGCCGTCCGCTCCGGACGCCATCTCTACGAACGCAATTGCCTCGTCTGTCATGGCCGGTGGGGCGACGGCCGTGGCGAGATGGCTCCCGAGATGTTCCCCAAGCCCCGACCCCTCACCTCCGGCGTCTTCAAGTATCGATCCACCCCCAGCGGGTTTCTCCCCACCGTCGCCGACCTCCAACGCACCATCCGCAACGGTATCGCAGGAACTTCCATGCCCGCCTTCGGTTCCTTGTCCGATCGCGAGATCCAATCCGTCATCGCCTATCTCCAAACCCTGTCCTCCCGATGGCGTCGCGCCATCCATCACGCTCCTCCCGTTCCCCTGCCAAACCCACCCACCTGGATGAAGGATCGCATCACACGCCTGCCCCATGAGCGGAATGGGGAACGCCTTTTCGCCAACCTCTGCGCGGCATGTCACGGTCCGGATGCCTCCGGGACGGGCCCCGCCTCCGCCGACCTGCTGGACGTCTGGGGTCAACCCTCCCGGCCAGCGGACCTGCGCCAACCCACCTATCGCAGCGGTCCGACTCCCCAGGATCTGTACCGGACCCTCACCACAGGCCTCGACGGCACCCCGATGGCAAGCTTCGCCGAAACCACCTCGGCCGAAGAACGGTGGGATCTGGTGGCCTGGATCCGTTCCCTGGTCCCGCCTTCCCCCCATCCAACCGAAGCCTTCAACGAGCCAGATCCGACACCCCGCCCGGCAACCGGTGCAACTCCCGGACTTCCCCGGCCGAAAGTGCCCGACGGAACACCGCCAGATCGTCCATCCAACCCGTATACGCCAACCCCAGCATCATCACCGAACGTTCCAGGTCCCAGGTGAAGGTCTGTTCCCGGGCACGGATCTGTCCGCGGTATTCACCATCGAGATAGAGCCGCGCAACGCCATCCGGACGCCCGGTGTTGAACCGTTCCCACGTGAAGGTCACCTGGGTCCATCGATCCCGACGGAACGGCGGCTCGACTACCCGCGCAAGGGGCTTCTCCTCCATCGGGATGTCATCCCACTTTCGCCCGTCCGCATTCCACACCGCCTTGTCCGCATAGACCCCCAACCGCATCTCCCGGGGCTTTTCGTCCTTCGTGAACTCCACGAAAAACGCCGCGTCATCCCAACCCTTCGACGTCACCTGGATCGGATCGCAATACCCCGGTTCCAGATCTTCATCCGGTGATACCCGGAGCCAGAAGCTGATTGTTCCAGACCAGTCGTTGGTTGAGTACGGAATGTTTCCAGGCACCCGGTAGCCAACCCATTGCGGAATCTTGCGATCAAACCGAAGTGCGTCCCCGTGCCGCCCCATCCCAGGGGCCAACCGCACCTCATGCCCCGGTGGCAACCCCGGCTCCGAATTCCTCGGTGCGCCCCATCCCGGACCAAACTGCATCCGAAGATCTCCCTGCCCCAACCGGGCATCCACTGTCCCATCAAACGGCGCATGGAAAACAAGCGCTTCCCCCAACCCACTCCCCGCAGGTCCCGTGGCACACCCCGTCACCACCGCCATCACCAACACCATGCCCAATACCTGCCCAATCCTTCGCATGCTCCGGATCCTGCCCCCGGACCCCGAGGCGATGAATCAAAAAAACCCGATGGATCAATGTCCCGCCTGTTCACGGGGATCCCCTTGGACATCCCATCAGACTTCAGTCGGCCGATCCGGATCCAAGCCAGGCGGGAATTCGTCCATGCCCGCAAAGTCAGCCGCGTTCAACGGCCGGCTGATCCGATGCTCTTCATCGAACCACTGCCCAAGGTCCAACAACTGGCAGCGCTTCGAACAGAAGGGACCCCACTCCGCTGCAAACCAAGTCCCGCGCTGACCGCACTTCGGACACCGCACCACCAATCTCGACGCATCATCCATGCCCATTTCCTCCCCACCATCCTCTCATTATCCCTGTCCAATCCACCAGCGGGTTCCCGGCCGATTCTCCGAAAGCCTTCGCCCCATCGCTGCCCCACCCACCAGCAATGCCGTCGACCATGCATCCGATTCCTCCGCCAACGGAAGTTCCACAGCCGCCACCCCAACCTCGGTCACCGGGTTGCCTGTGCGAGGATCCAAGACATGGGCCCGTGCCGATCCAGAGCCTGTCCCTTCTGAACGGCCCCACCGCGCACTCACCGACAGCGATGCATTCCGCAAGGTCACCCGAGGCGGCCCGCCCGCCCCCCAGACATCCGCCCAACCCTCCGGTGATCGCGGTAACTCCACCACCCATCCCGCCGAATCCGGCGGTTGACCCAGGGCGATCACCGAACTCGTCCCCCCATGGATCAGACCCGATTCCACCCCGGCTTCCCTCAGGCATTCCAGCGCCCGATCCAATGCATGTCCCTTGCCCATGGCACCCGGATGGATCTCCATGTCCGGCTTCAGGAAGCGGATCGTACCCGCAACCGCATCCATCTCGACCCCGTCCCAACCAACACAGCCCCGGGCTGCTTCCACCGCCGACAGATCCGGTTCAGTCGGAATTCCCCCGGTGAATCCCCACGCCCGGACCAATGGACCCAGCGTCGGATCAAACGCCCCGGCCGTCGCTTCCGACAATGCCCGCGCCCGTTCCAGGAACCGAAACAGCCGCAAATCCACCCTCACCGGCCGCAGGCAGGCCTCCCGGTTCAACCGCGCCAGATCCGCTCCCTCCCGATACGGCGACAGCCATTCCTCCACCCGAACCACCTCATCCAGAGCTTCCTCCGCCGCCGCCCGCAACAACTCCCGACGCGTGCCATGCAATACCACCTCGAAACGCGTGGCCATCGCCAGACGCGCCACCCGCACACTCACCGGTAGATTCCCCTGCCCCTGCATGCCTCCCGTTACCCTGCCCCAATCCCACCCCGGCTGTCCTCCACGATCCCCTGGGGACAGGCTCCCCTGGATCCCTTGGGGACAGGCTCCCTGGGCTCCCCCGGGGTTCATGCGATCCCTTGGGGACAGGCTCCGTTGGGTTCAGGGCGGCGATCCGTTCGCTTCCGAAGGGACAGGCTGCCCGAAAGCAGACCAACCCCACCTTGGGGACAGGCTCCTCCCAACCCTGTCTTCAAGGGACAGGCTCGCCCGGGAATCCGGGATCCAGTCCGCAAATGGGGACAAGACTCCAACCTGATGCTCCCTTAGGATGATCCCACACGTATGGGTTTGCGGCTCTACAACACTCTCACGCGCTCCGTCGCGGAATTCACCCCCCTGATTCCCTCACAGGTCAGCATGTATTGCTGCGGCCCAACTGTTTACGACTTCGGACACATTGGAAACTTCCGCACCTTTGTCTTTGCCGATCTGGTCCGACGCCACCTCGCCTTCCGGGGATTCCAGGTCACCCATGTCATGAACATCACGGATGTGGAGGACAAGATCCTGCGGCGGATCCGGGAAACCGGCCAGGCTCTGCACGAATTCACTGGCCACTACACCGACGCCTTTCTGGAGGATCTCAACAGCCTACACTGCCTCCCACCTCATCACCTGCCCCGGGCCACGGATCACATCGACGGCATGCTGCGGTTGATTGGGAAGCTCATGGAACGTGGCATCGCCTATCGGGCACCCGACGGATCGGTCTATTTCAGCATTGAGCGCTATCGCTCCACGGAACGTTGGCCCGGGTGCCTTTGCCAGTACGGTCAGTTGGTCAACCTGCAGATTGACGACCAACGCCCCACCGAACGGGTCGCCACCGACGAATACGACAAGGACAACATCGCCGACTTCGCCCTGTGGAAGGCACGCGTGCCAGATGACGGGGAAGTCTTTTGGGAGAGTCCCTGGGGTCAGGGCAGGCCCGGTTGGCACATCGAATGTTCAGCCATGAGCATGGCGCTGCTGGGCGACAGCTTCGACCTCCACCTCGGTGGTGAAGACCTCGCCTTCCCTCACCATGAAGACGAGATCGCCCAAAGCGAAGGCTCCGGTGGGATGAACAATGGGATCCACGAAGGTCGCAAGCCCTTCGTCCAGCACTGGCTTCACGCTGCCCACCTCCTGGTAGAGGGCAGGAAGATGTCCAAGTCACTCGGCAACTTCTTCACCGTGCGGGATCTCCTCGGCCGGGGATTCACCGGACGCGAGATCCGGATGCTGCTGCTTTCGGCCCATTACCGCGAAACCTTCAACTTCACCCTGGCCGGCCTCGAGGGCGCCCGCACCGCCGTCGCACGAATTGACGAATGCGTCGAAAAACTCCGCGAACGAGCCGCAGGAACATCCAGGACCCCATCTCCCGCCGTCATCCAGGCTTTCACCGAAGCCCTCGACGACGACCTCAATGTATCCCGCGCCTGGGCAGTGGTATTTGATTGGGTAAGGGAAACCAACCGCGCCCTCGCCGCGGGCGACCTCAATCCCACCCGCGCTGCCGACGAGGTCGCAGCATGGGAACTCATCGACTCGGTTTTTGCCCTCGGAGCGCGCCCAGCCAATGAAGTCCCCTCCCATGTCATGGACTTGGCCATTGCAAGGGATACCGCCAAGAAGTCCCGGGATTTCCTTCGCGCCGATTCCCTTCGCGCCGAGATCCGTGCCCTCGGTTGGCTGGTTGAGGACACCCCCAAAGGTCCCAAACTCAAGCCAGCCTGAATCTTCCCATGCATTACTTCTCGATCAGCTACCGGCTTGCCGCCTCCGACATCTTCCATCGCGCCACGCGCAAGGTGATCCGCAATGGCTTCCTCTGGGCAGTCGCCTTCCTGATGACGCTTTACCACCTCTGGACCCGATTCCGTCAGGGTGAAATCCAGACCCTTCCCTCGGCTCTTCTCGCCGGAGCCATCGTCCTCGCTCTCATCTGGATCGGCATCCTCATCGTCCTCCCCAGCATCGCCATCCTTCGCCACTGGGCTTCGCTCGGCCACGAAATCATCCTGACCGCCGAACCGGATCGCCTCACGGTCGAAAACGAGCAGGGCCGCCAGGACGTCGAATGGACCGCCATCCGCGACATCCGCGCCGGCGGTCGCCGAGTCCGGGTCACCCTCAACAACGGCCCCGCCATCTTCCTTCCCCGGCGCGCCTTCAGTTCGCCCGAGCAACTGAGTTCGTTTGTCGGTTTCTGCCGCAACAAGATCGGTGCACCTCTCCGTCGTTCCCACTGACCGTGTTCCAGATCCACCAGATTGATCGCTTCGACGACCCCCGCCTGGCGCCCTACCTCAACATGCGCGCTCAGGTCGATCATCTGGGCGAAGGCGTCTTCATTGCCGAAGGCGAGAAGGTCGTCCGGCGTCTGTTGGATTCCCAACTTCAACCCATCTCCATTCTCCTGCCTCCCCGCTGGCTCCCGGATTACCAATCCCTCTTCGCGGATCACCCCGGATCCATCGACCTCTTTGTGGCCCCCAAGGAGGTCCTCACCCGTCTCACCGGCTTTACCCTCTTCCAAGGCGTCCTCGGACTCGGTCGAGTTCCTCGTCCCGCAACCCTTCAGGAACTCCTCCAACTTCCCAAACCCCGACTCTTTGCCGCCGTCGATGCCGTCGCCAACGCCGTCAATATCGGACTCGTCCTCCGCAACGCAGCCGCCCTCGGCGTCCAGGCACTCATCGTCGGCGAAACTTCCGCCCACCCTTACCTCCGCCGCTCTGTCCGGTCCTGCATGGGCGCTGTCTTCCGCATCCCGTATCTCCTCAGCCCCTCCCTCGCCGTCACCCTCGGCCTACTGCGCGATGCCGGCATCCAATGCCTCGCCGCCCATCCTCATACCAATCAACTCCTTCTCCCGGATGCCCGACTCGATTCCGACGTCTGCATCATCCTCGGATCGGAAGGCGAAGGCATTCGTCCAGAAGTCCGCGCCGCCTGTGATCAACAGGTTCTGATTCCCATGCAGGCCGGCGTCGACTCCCTCAACGTCGGCAATGCGTCCGCAATCTTCTTCTACGAGGCCTGGCGCCAACGTTCCCTCTCCCCCAACCCAACCCCGTGAACAGTCCCATCCCGCTCCCTTCCCCTCCGCCCCAGGATCTCCCACCCGGTTTTCGCACCGGCCTCGCCGCCCTCGTCGGTCGCACCAACGCCGGCAAATCCACCCTCCTGAACTCCCTCATCGGCCGAAAGATCTCCATCGTCACACCGAAACCCCAGACCACCCGCGACGCCGTCCATGGCATCATCCACCATCCCCGTGGTCAGATCGTGTTCGTCGATACCCCCGGCTTCTTCCATACCCGCGGTACCCGCCTCGTCAAACAACTCCACGAACGTACCCGCGAAGCCCTCTCCGATGTGGATGTCGTCCTCCATCTGGTCGACCCCAGCCGCGCTCCCGGCCCCGAGGATTCCCTCGTCGCCGAAGCCCTCGCCGACATCTCCAAGCCCCGCATACTCTGTCTCGGCAAGTCGGACCTGCGCGAACGTCCTCATCGCCCTCACTGGCTTTCCCTCGCCCATTCCTACCAACACACCCTCGACGTCTCCGGCACCACGGGTGTCAATCTCCCCGAGCTCGTCAGTCTCATCATCGATCTCCTCCCGGAAGGCCCGCCTCTCTATCCACCGTCCGACACCACCAATTCCACCCGCGATTTTCAGATCGCCGAGGTCATCCGCGAACAGGTCTATCTCCAGGCCGAAGACGAAGTCCCTTACCGCAGCAGCGTGAACATCGACCGGGTCGAGATCATGCCTGCCACGGCGGCGAGTCCCGAGCGACTTGGCATCGATGCCACCGTC
>CAZDYB010000181.1:0-8236 GCA_964509045.1 uncultured Akkermansia sp. | reverse complement strand
GTCGCTCACGCCCCGGCTTTCAGCCAAATCTCTCGTCGCAGCACCCCTCGGAGTTTTCAGACGGACTCCAGGCGGGAACCTGCCCGGTGACATCCACGCAGAACGAACCGATGAACTTCCGCGACTCGCCGCTTCCCTCCATCCGGGTCCACCGGCTTCAATGGGCCCATGGGAACCGAATCCGCTGAAGCCGGTTACAAGATCTGGGCGGTCGATGATGTGGTCTACGGACCGGTCAACCTTCCCCAGTTGGTCGAATGGGTACAGGAAGAGCGGGTGCTGACCGACACCTGGATCCACTCGATCCACCGTTCCGAATGGAGCCGCGCCGGTGATCTGGATGAATTGCGCGGCCTTTTCGGGGAGGGTTCCTCCCACCTTCCCGACACCTCCACTCCCCTCATTCCCGGCATCAAGCCCGGCACCCTGCGCCGCATCAAGATCTTCGCCGCAATGACCGACCAGCAACTCGGCCGGTTCGTACAACTCATGGAGATCACAAAGGTGCCCACCTTCCATGAGATCTGTCGCCAGGGCAGCCCCGGCAACGCCATGTTCTGCGTCATCGAAGGCGAAGTCCGCGCCCGCATCCTTGTCGGTGGTCGGGAAACCACCCTCGCCACTTTTCAGGCCGGTGATGTCTTCGGTGAAATCTGCCTTTTCGATGACGGTCCCCGGTCTGCCGATGTCCTCGCCAACAGCGACAGCACCCTGCTCAAGATTCCAGCCGAACGCTTTGATCGTCTCTGCAAGGAGCATCCCGACCTGGCCACCCCATTCCTCCTCGCCCTCGGCCGCACCCTCACTGCGCGGATCCGCAACGACAACAAACGCCTTGGCGAATTGATCACCCTGTCCAGGGTGGGATGACCTTCACCGGAGACCCCGGCGCCAGGACCGGCTCCCTCGCTCTCCGCAAGGATCCACCCAACCTTCATCCCCGTTCAACGGGACTGGAAGCACCCTCACCCCAACGATCGTCCCAACGCTTCATAGAGTTCCGACACCCCGGGAACCGCCTCGACGTCCGCACCGCCTCGGATCAATCCAAACCCCTCCCCATAGGCAGGACCATTCACCACACAGACATCGCTCCGGCACTCCTCCAACTGCCGGCGACCCCTTGCCAACGCCTGCTCCCGATCACCCTCCACCTCGAACTTCCAGCCCACCAGCAACGCTCCCGGATACCATTCCCGGAGCCTCGCCAGCAATTTGGGCGCAGGCCGCAATTCGAGGAGCAATGTCCCGGCTCGACTCGGAAACTTCGAAGCATAGATCGCCCGCAGGTTGCCACCCGAATCCCGCTCCAGCATCAGACCCGGCACGAAGTCGCTGACCGCCGCCGCATGAAAGATGGCCATCGGACCTTCCGCCGCGTGTTCCAGAAACCGTGAGGCAAGGTCCATGACCGATGAAAACGATTCCACCCGAACCGAAGCCGGGGGAAGCGGCGCCGATGCCGACAAACCCCGCAACAACAACACCTCGTGCCCCCGCGCCGCCAGGTTCGTCGCCAGATCCGTTCCCAGTTGACCCGTGGAGAAATTGGTCAGCCGCCGGACCAGATCAACCGCCTCGTAGGTCGGACCCGCAGTCACAAGGCACCGCATTCGTCGGCATTACCGTCTTTGAGGGATCCTGTCAGGTCTCGAAATACCCCAACCTGTTACAAATGTGACCATCCAACAAAAAACCCCCGACAACGTCGGGGGTCCGGGGACATCAGATCAGGAACGCCCGGCCTACTTCTTCCGTGTAGACTGGTTGTCCTTCTCCTTCACAGCCGTGGCGCCCTTGCCGATCCGACCACGGAGATAGGTCAGCTTGGCACGCCGAACGGCACCCTCACGCTCCACTTCCACCTTCTCAACCCGGGGCGAATTCAGGGGGAAGATCCGCTCCACTCCTTCGCCGTAGCTGATGCGGCGAACGGTGAACGTCCGGTTGAGCCCTCGGCCACGAATGCCCATGACCAACCCGGCAAACACCTGGATCCGCTCCTTGTCGCCTTCCACAACCTTGGTGTGCACGCGGACGGAATCGCCCACGTTGAAACTCGGCGAATCCTTGCGGTATTGCTCGCCCTCAATCTTGTCAAACAGTGCAGATTTGTTCATCGGTCATCCTCTCTTCCATCAAACTTTTGGCTGGTTCTTCCTGGGAACCCGCGCCGGTTTCTCCCAGCGCTTCTTCTCCCATAAATCAGGTCGCCGTTCCGCCGTTCGCCGCATCGCCTCGTGCTGCCTCCACCGCGCTATCTCCGCGTGGTTCCCCGACATCAGGATGTCCGGAACCTTCCAGTCCCGGAACACCGGAGGCCTCGTGTAATGCGGATACTCCAGCAACCCCGCACTGAACGACTCATCCTCCGAACTCGCATCGTCTCCCAACGCCCCGGGCAACAAACGCGTCACCGCGTCAATCATCACCATCGCCGGCAACGCTCCATTCGTCAGCACATAGTCCCCGATCGAGACATCTTCATCAACCAGATGACTCCGCACCCGCTCATCAAAGCCTTCGTAGCTTCCACAGATGAACAACAGATGCGATTCCCGGGACCATTCCCGAGCCAGGTTCTGGGAGAAAAGACGTCCACTCGGAGAAGTCAGGACCACCTTGGTCCCCTCCCCGCGCAACGATTCAACGGCTTCAAAGAGCGGCTCAGGCTTCAAGACCATCCCCGGCCCGCCTCCAAACGGCCGATCATCGACCGTCTTGTGGCGGTCCTTGGTCCAGTCCCGCAGATTGTGTATCCGCAAGTCCAGAAGTCCCGCTGCCCTCGCCCGCCGGACAATGCTTTCGTCCAGCGGCCCCGCAAACATCGCGGGGAACAATGTCAAAATATCCACCCGCATCGCCGACGCGGGTTCCACTTCAATCCTCCACCAGATCCAAGGTGCAGCGGCGACCCGCCTTCGCTCCTCCAACCTGCACCAGCGAACGAATCGCTTGGATCGTCGTCCCTCGACGCCCGATCAGCTTGCCCACGTCCACCGGCGCAACCCGAAGCTCAATCACCGACATCCCCGAACGTTCCACCGTGGTGACCTCCACCGCAGAGGGATCGTCAGCAAGACCCTTGGCTATGAATTCGACAAAATCCTGCATGGTGGCGTCGGTGGATTGACTTGGCTCGGAATCTCGGGACAGGAGGGTCTGCGGCTCGGAATCAACGCTTCGCACGTGCCGACTTGTCTCCGCTCATCCCGGGGCAACCTCAGACCGGCGCCACTTCCGCCTTCAAGGCCTTCTTGATGAAACTCCCCACCGTCTCCGACGGTTGTGCACCCACACCCACCCAGTAGCGGGCACGCTCCAGGTTCAAGGTGTAGTTGTTGCCTTTCTGAAGCGGGTGATAAGTCCCGATCTCTTCGATGAACTTGCCGTCCCGAGGGCTACGGCTGTCCGCCACAACAATACGATACACAGGGCTGTTCTTCGCACCCGTGCGCTTCAAGCGAATCTTGACTGACATAATCCCAGTGTATTCCGACCAAATCATCCCCGGTCCGTGGCCAATCACCCCAGACCTTCAAAGGAGCGCGGACACTAGCCGCCCCGGAGAAAACGGCGCAAGCCTCGTTTTCCAATCATTTCAGAACGCTGACCCCCAAACCCAACAACAGTACCCCAAATGCCCCCAAACCCATCCCCACCCTCGACCGGGTCCCCGCATCCGATGTCATCCACGCCGCCAGATCCCGCGCCCGCCAGGGCGACCCCACCCACCACACCGAAAGCACGATCACCACATAACACCAACCCGTAATCACATTCTTCCATCCGCTTCCGTGCTATCGCTGGATGTCCACGATCGCGTCACACGCCAGCAAGGCCACCACCGCAGCACCCCGGATCGACAGGTAATCCTGCACGAAAAAACAGCAGCCCACCCCCAGCAGGGTGAAACCCGCATACAGGATCGGTCGCCACTCCGCAAAATCCTGGACGTTCGACCGATAAAGGTTCGAAACAAACCAGGCCGTCCCAATCAGCATCAGCACCACCCCCGGCGCCACCTGCCTCGGAAAGTTCCTCACCCACACCGACGTCGACTCCGGTCGCAACCACAGCAACAACCCGAACAACAGATGCAACCCGCCCAACAACAAACTGACCTGTGATAATGTCATCGCTCTCCCTCGCCCACGGATCGGTCTTCTTCCATCCCCGCCACCACCGGATCCCCATACAGCGTAAAGGTGCCCACCCGCTCGATCCGCACTTCGATCTCACACCCCCGATGCCGCTCCGATCCCGGAAAGACCACGATCTTGTTGCACCGTGTGCGACCCTCGTACCGCGCGGCGTTCCGTCGACTCACCCCCTCCACGAGGATCGGCACCCGTCGACCCACCATGGTCTCATATCGGGCCCGACCCATGGCGTTGATCAGGTCCAGCAGACGACGATGTCGGGATTCAATCTCAGCCGACTCCACCTGCCCGGGCATCACCGCGGCCGGGGTGTCACGCCGGGGCGAGTACTTGAAGACAAACGCATTGTCGAAGGCCACCTCCTCGCAGAGCGCCAGCGTCTCCAGGAAGTCCTGCTCCGTCTCTCCCGGAAACCCAACAATGATGTCGGTGGTGATCCCCATCCCAGGCCTCACCGCCCGGAGCTTCCGCACGATCTCGGCAAACCGTTCCCGGGTGTATCCCCGATGCATCGCCTTCAGTATCCGATCCGAACCCGACTGGAGCGGGAGATGCGCGCTCTCCACCAGCTTCGGCAGTCTTCCATAGGCCTCGACCAGATCGTCTCCGTACCCCTTGGGATGCGGGGAAGTGAACCGGATCCGCTCCAACCCGGGAATCTCATGCACCGCATCCAGCAACTGCACGAAGGCACTGCGACCCTCCCGCACGGCGTAATCCCGCCGGCCATAGCTGGTGACGATCTGCCCCAGCAAGGTGATTTCACGGACACCGCCCCGAACCAGATCCCGGCATTCCCCGACAATCTCTCCAATCGGCCGGCTCCGTTCCTGTCCACGGGTGCTGGGCACGATGCAAAAGGTGCAATGCTGGTTGCATCCCTGCATGATGCTCACAAACGCCGAGACCTGCCCCGATCCAGGAAGGGTCATGTGCCCCCCAAGAAGCGATTGGCTGCCCGGTTCCTCCTCGATGTCGGCTACCCGCTCAAGACGTCCGCCCAACAGGTCGTCCACGTAGTCTGCGGTGCGGTGCAACTTCTGGGTTCCCACCACCAGACGAACCCCATCCTCCGCCCCCAGCAATTCATTGCCACGACTTTGCGCCATGCAACCCAGATAGCCGAACAACCGCTTCTCGCGACGTGCCCGAGCCTCGCCCGTCAGGGCCTCCATCTTCCAGATCGCCTTCTGCTCGGCCAGATCCCGGACACTGCACGTGTTCAGGAGAACCACGTCAGCCTGGTCCGCCGCCAACGCCATCGTGTACCCGCGCGCTGCCAACTGGGCGGCCACCGCCTCGCTGTCGCGCTCGTTCATCTGGCATCCGTACGTCTTGATGAAAACACTCGGCATCTCCGGAAAAACAGGGGCGCAAACTAGGGAACACCGACCTCCATTGGAAGACGGAAGAAATCGGGCCTGACTCCTGCCCCCAACTTTCCCGGACTCTTTTGCAACTTTGTCCTGCAACCTCCCAGATTGTCTTACAGACGCTCACAAGGCTTCCCTCCTTCCGCCCCCGGAAGTTACCCCCCGAAGGGTCGGTCTTGCACAGGAGAAGGTCCGGTGAACGTCTGACAGTGTGTGCCCCCCCCGGTTGGAACCGGGATGCGTCGGTCCGCCGCCCGGTCGAAAGGCCGGGCGGCTTTTCTTTCCCCCCAACCTGCATCCCACTCTCAAAACCGCGTCAACGCCACAATCCTCAGCCCCGGTCCACGGGCTCCAGCCATCCAACTGACCGAATCCACCACCACGTCCGGTCGAGGGTTGACCCATCGATATCGATACAACCGAACCACCCTCTGCCTTTGTTCGCTGACTTCACTGACGCCTTCCCAAATCGGTGTCGCCTCTCCCCTTTTTTCCACCTCCGCATACCAGGGCCCCAATCCCTCAACCCCATCCACCATCCTCCACTCCCCCGTTTCCCCATCCTTCCATCGCACGCGAATCCGAATGTCTTCCCCACCATCCACCCCCCCGATTCGCGGAAGCAGGGCTCCAACGTGGATCAACCCGTTCACACGGCTTCCCACCTTCACCGGCGGAGTGATGGCCGGCCAGACCCGGGCGCCCGCCGATTCCGTCCCACCACCCACCCGGACAATTCCCCGGAAATCAAACTCGTTCCCGTCGAGGCGAACCCTTCCCAAGGGAAGGTCAACCGGTCGTTCCCGAGGCGCCGTGTATCGGGAATCCGGATCATCGAATGGCTCGTTCATGACTTCCCCCAGATCGATCACGTCCGTCGGAGCCTGGGGATCCCGGGGAAGGATCCTGATGCACTCGACCGGAAGCTCGGGTGCCCCCCTCATCACCAGACCCTGATTGGGATTCGGCGGAACCCCTTCCAGCAACATGGCCTCGGACCAGGCCAACCCTTGGGCTCCCAACACCTGACGCAATTCCTGCAACGACCACAGGATCACCTGGTCTTCATCCGTCCCCGCCGCCAGATCCCGGGCATCCGGCCCGAACGTAATGCTGGTGACCGGTGACGACGGGACCAGGTGGATCACCGGCTTCCAACTCTCGGTGGATCCCACCTGGATCCCCGACTTGGGACTGCTCGCAGCAAATGCCCGCCCAAAACGCGACCACTCGCCGCTCCCGGGCGAAAGCAACCCGGCCCCGGTCTCCCAGGCCAGACGGGGTCGCCATTCCGTGGTGTCCAGGATCCGGTGCCATTCGCCCCCGGCCAACAACAGATGCCGGCCGTCCGGACTGAACCCAGGCACACCACTGCCCGCGTCCGAACTCCACACCGGCCGGCCGTCCGCAACCGCCCGCACCACCGTGCGTCCTCCCCCAAGATCCACCGCCATCCAGCGCCGCTCCGCATCCATCGTCACGAAACTCGCCCCTTCCATCCGACCCACCCCCGTCACCCACCGCCCCTTGGACAGGTCAAACTGCTCGATCCGACCGTCGCGCGCCGTTACCAGCAGGCTGCGTCCATCCCCCAGCAGCCTCGATCCCGTGAACCACGCCGGATCGGTCGGCCTCAACTCCTCCCCGGCATCCAGTCGCACAACCCGTCCCTCACGCAGGATCCGGAATTCCCGGACTCCAATCCGGCGCACCACATGCAGCTTCGAACCCTCAGGCGCGAAATGCACCGACACCGCACCCGACACTTCCGCGCGATCCATCACCCGTCCGGACCGCGGATCGATCAGGAAAACCCCTTCCGCCTCCACCGCCGCAATCCAGACTCCATCCGGACTGAACGTCAGATGCCGCACCCGCCCCGCTCCTCCCAATGCCACCGTCCTCGACGCCATCGGCGCCTGCATCGACGCCATCCCGAAGTACGGTCCATCCGTATAGACCAGCTTCATGCCATCCCCGCCAAAACACAGCGGTTGCCACAGCTCGGTCCGACCCATCTGCTGGCCCGTGCCCATCTCCCACAACCTGCTTTCGCCATCCTCCGACACCGACCAGAGGCGCATTCCGTCCGGAGACAGCACCAGTCGCGAGATGGCTGCCCGGTGTCCGGCAAGATCCCGGAGGCGGGCTCCGCGCAGGTTCCACGCCCGAAGTCCACCCGTGTGATCCCCCGCCACGACCCAGGCGTCGTGCCAGACCACCGACCGAACCTCGCCCCGATGAAACGGGAGTCGGTAAAGGGATCCACCCGTCGCACCATCGAGAATCGAAAGGTGATCCACACCTTGCGCCAGCACCCGGGGAATCATGTCGGATTCCGAGATCGCCAACCCGTTCCGGATCCCCTCCGGAAACGCCCACTCGACCGCCAGTCGGCCCGCTCCCGGTTCCCACATCTCAATCCTTGGTCCGGATCCTTCCATCACCACCAACCGTTCATCGCTCGAGAACCCCAACCATCTCCCCGGCCGATCCAGCACCACCACCGCCGCCCCCACATCCACCACCTGCACCCTGCGCCCACGACCCACCGCCAACCATCGCCCGCCGCTGCTGAACCGAAGCAAATCCGGCATCCCTCCATTCGTCCCGCGATCCTGCCACACCACCGCGCCCGTCGCCCGTCGCCAGACCCGGATTCCCCCGGTCCGATCCACATCCGCCACCAGATCCAGCGAC
>CAZDYB010000180.1:0-8237 GCA_964509045.1 uncultured Akkermansia sp. | reverse complement strand
ATTTCCCAGTGACACCCTGGCCGTCCTGACCGTCCCGGATTGGAGCCAGACGGCGTCCCAGATGGGGGCCAGCTCGGCCGGTCGGCTGTGGTCGGATCCTTCGATGAAGCCGTTCCGGGAACATTTTGAGAAGAAGTTCAACGAGAAGGTCCTGGGAACGCTGGAAAAGGACATGGGGATCAAGGCCGGGGATTTCCTGGCCTTGTTGCAGGGCCAGTTCTCGGTGGCGGTGATCCAGAACGACTGGCGGGGCCAGGAAGGGTCGCAACCCAGTTTTGCGGCGGTGATCGATACGCGGGACAAGTCGGCGCAATTGGCCACGCAACTGACCGAGGTCCGAAAGAAGCTTCGGGACGCCAAGCAGGCGGTGAAGATGGAGAAGATTCGCGACGTGGAGTTCGCGAGTGTGGTGATTGATCTCCCGAGTGAAGAGGTCGAGGAAGAGGAGGACGAGGACGCGCCGGCGGACAAGGATTCGCTGAAGCCGACCGGGGATGAGGGGCGGAAAATGACCCTGTATTTCGGGCAGGTCGACACGGCGTTGGTGTTGTCCGACTCGACCAAGACACTGGAGAAGTTGGTGGCCCGGATGACGGGAGGGACGATTCCCTCGTTGTCCGAGGAGGCTGAGTTTCAGTCGAGCGAAGCGGCCTGGTTCCAGAAGGCATTCGCCTACGGTTGGGTCCATGCGGTGCCGCTGTACAAGGTGGTGAGTCGATCGATGTCGGAATCCGATGGCGCGGATGCGATGGGTGTGGATCCGAAGGCGGCGTTGAAGGCGGCCGGGTTGGAGGGGTTGAAGTCGATCTCGATGGCGTGGAACCTGACTCCCGATGGCTCTGGCGGGACCCTCAGCCTGTCGCTTCCGGAGTCCCAACGGGTGGGTTTGTTCCGGATGTTGGCGGCATCGGCCAAGGATTCGAGTCCTTCGGCGTTCATTCCGTCGGATGCGGTCAAGTTTTCGCGGTGGCGGTTGGATGGGCAGAAGCTGTGGGGGACCTTGGAAGAGACGCTGGCAGGCGTGTCGCCGCAGTTGGGTGGTTTCCTGCAGTTGATGGTGGGGCAGATCGGGAAGGACAAGGATCCGTCCTTTGACCTCAAGAAGAACCTCATTGGAAATCTGGGCGACGACGTCGTGATGTACAGCAAGGCGCCCAAGGGTGAGACCGTGGAGGAACTGGCCAATCCGCCTTCCATGGTCCTGGTCGGGTCGCCGAATGGGCTTCCCTTGTTGGCGGCGATGAAGTCGGCGATGTCGGCGATGGGTGGTGGTGGGGAGGAAGTGAAGGACCGCGAGTTCAACGGCAAGAAGGTGGTTGGAATCCGTACGCCGAGCCCGACGGGCAACGGTGACAACAAGCTGGAGATGGCATCGAGCGCCGGGTATGTCGCGATGAGTTCGACACCGGCAGTCCTGGAAGAGTTCCTCCGTTCGGCAGAAGGCGGTGCGCGGTCATTGAAGGATGATCCGGGCATCGGAGCGGCGGCGCAGAAGGTTGGGGGGATGAGCACCGGACTCTTCGGATACGAAAACCAGCGCGAGACCATGCGTGGGCAGTGGCAGTTTCTGAAGTCGGGTGGACTGACGGAGATGATCAGTGCCGCCGGTGAAGGCGAGTGGGCGGACCTGTTCGATTTCAAGGCACTGCCTCCGTATGAACAGGTGGCCAAGTATTTTGGAATCGCGGTGTATGCCGGTGAAACGGATGGGCGCGGCATGCATTTCCGGTTCTACGGGCCGGATCCGAAGTAACGAGGGGGACAAGCCGCCTAGGTTCGGTGGCGTGAGGATCCGTTGAAGGAATGGCCGGCGATACCGTGAAGGATCGCCGGTCATTTGCTGCCGGAACCTGTTGGAGCGGTCCGTTTCCAGGAGGGTTGGGTGGCCGTGGCGATGCGACGAGGGGGGAGGATGGAGAAGAGAAGAGGTCGGGGCCCATCCTGTTCCCGGGTGCGCGGAGGCGTATGGAAGTAGGATTGGATGAGCGCGACGCCGTGACCGGCGCAGCAGTCCGGGGCAGGTTGACATGGACCCCGACCTTGTTGTTGGGAGGGCGGACGCGAAAGCCGGCGGTGTCCGCCCTCCGATGCTTCACAGACCGGACCGGCTTCTGGACCCTGTCTACGCCGGGCGGGGAGGCATGTTACTGGGAAGCACGCAGCGACCATTCGGCATGATCGGCGGGGTTGGCCCAGTAGCGCATGTCCTGCAATTGGGAGCGGTTTCGGGATTCGGCATGGCCATCGACGAAGGCGGCGATGGCGCGATTGCCGAACCGGGGATGGACATTGCCCCAGGCTTCGGGGCCATCGGCGGGATTCCATTCAATGGCCCAACGGCGTGCGGCGAGGAACGGGGGTTTCACCGAGTAGTAGCCGTTCACGATCTTGCCTTCGAATGGACCGCGGGCGGAGACGAACACCTGGAGTTCGGAGGGACGGTTGACATCGGTCTGCTTGAGAACGCAGAACGGGCCGAACCGGGCCATGGCTGCAGGAGTGGGAGGGAGTTCGATGTCATCGCCACCAACGAAGACGGAATTGATCCCGAGTGATGGGAAGACCGAGGCGGCGTAGATGCCGATCATGGGGTCATCCATGCGTTGGAACTGTTCGAGAAGGCGACGGTTCTCGTTGGCGTACAGGACCCCGAAGTTCTTCCCGAGGTAGGGAGCGATCCGCCAGGGATAGCGGGCATTGATGGGGTGTGGGACCTGACGTCCCTCCAGGTCCCGGGCTTCCAGACCGTGTCGGTAACCGGGCAACACCCAATCGGAATTGTCCCCGCTGTAGAGGTGCCACGCGATCATCAACTGACGGGCGGAGGATGTCTCGTTTGCCTGGGCGGCCTTGTATTTGGCCTTGGCCAGGGCAGGGACAAGAAGTCCGGCCAGGATGGCGATGATGGCGATCACGGCCAGCAATTCGATGAGAGTGAACCCCGCGATCCGGGAGGAACGCGGTTTGCTGGCGGAACGGCAGTAAGGAATGCCCGATGCTTTCACCGGGACCAGTCTAGCCGGAGTAGCCGGGACTGCTTGCGTGGAGTTGCCCAAGGTTGGCGTGCTTTTGTCACCCCGGACGGGGTGGATTCGGTGTGAGAGTGCCCTCGAACACCGGATTTGGCGAGACGCGGAGTCGGTTGGGTCAGGACTGGCCTGAGCGCTCGCGCTGGATCTCACCGAGGACCTGGAGGCTGAAGAGGCCGGTTGGCGTGCCGTCCCGGATGAAGACCCAGTCCGTGACATCGGATCGGGTGACGACGACCGGAGCCCCCATCTTGAGGGAGCCGAGGTTGACCGGATCATTGCCCAGGTGTCCCTGGATCTCATCACCCTGGATGGCATCGACGGTGACCCAGATGAATTCGGTCTGATCGTCGACGGTGATTGGAGCCTTGACCGAGCAATGCGAGGCGCCACCGGAGCGGAATGCGGTTTCGAACTCGTCCCATCGGGCGCGCGCTTCCGTTGAGGCGGCCTGCATGCGGGGATCCTCGTCGGAGACCTCGATGACCGGGAGGCGGACGTTTTCAGAGAACACGGCGGAGAGATCGCCCTGCCGGAGTTTGGCTTCGAGGCTCTCGTCCCAATGGTTGAATCGCCCCTCATCCGGCTGATAGATGGCCTGGCAATCCGGACCGGCGAGCTCAGCGATCAGCAGGGCGAGTCGGGGATAGTGTTCGTTGGGATCCACGGTTTCGTCCCGGGCACAGATCAGGTCGACCGCCATCCATCCCCGGTTGTCGGCGAGGAGTTGTCGGATGCGCAGGTCGCCGGAGGCATTGGCGATAGCGGCCGGGTCGTCGAAGTAAGGCTGGTCGTGGTTGTGGACGAGATGCAGCCGGCCATTGAACGCGACGATGAGCAGGGGTGGTTTGCCGGCGACGAATCCGTCGGAGGCAGATTCGGGCATTCCGGAGAGTTCGCCTTCGGTGGCGGTGAAGGTGCCGCCCCACGCGGTGGAACAATATCGGGCGAGGATGCGGGCATCGAGATGGCGTGGACGTCGGAGGAGGAGCACCAGGGAGATGAGGGGTCGGTCTGCAACGGCGGCCTGGGCTGCTTCCTCCTCGGCGGCATAGGAGCGTGGTGAAAAATCCTTCCAGACGTCCCACATCATCCAGACGGCGAAGCCCAGGCCTCCGAAGGATTGCCAGGACCAGCCGGACCGGGCGAGGAGCCAGCCGAAGTAGAGGGCCAATGCACCGAACAGTGCGACCGAGGGGATTCGTGCCCAGGCCTGTTCACACCACAGGGCGGCACCCATGACTGCCAGCGGCATGCCAATGCTGAAACACACCACGATACCGGAGGTGGGAAGGGTCGACCACCGGACGAGACCGAGGATCACCAAGGCAAGGCCCATCAGGAAGGTGGGACCGGCGGTCCATGCACGGTCGAATCCGGGATACGGGAAGCGGCTCAGGGACATTGGAATCGATGGCATGCTGGGCTGAGTGGGGAGGGAGGCAATGGCATTCTTGGGTGGGCGGACCTGTTTGTGGGATCGACGTCACTTCGCGGTACCTGTTGAAGGGGTTGGATCGGGGTCTGCTGGAGGGCTTCCGGGCATCAATGGAGGCCTGATCTGGAACCGGAGCGGTGGATCAGCTGGCACCGGGCGGACGGGATCCATCGGGCGGAATCTGGAAACGAGGGTCGTCGAAGAAGGATTCACCTGGGAACCGGGCATTGTAGGGGGCATTGGCCCGACGGAACTGCCATGCCGCCGGGATTCGCCGGAGGATTTCGGCGGGAATGGCGAGGTCGCAGAGGACGGATTGCCAGCGGCCGGCGGTGAGGTTGTTGAGGAAGGCTACAGCCCATTGGGCGAGGGCGGGCAGTATCCAGGGGATGCTGAAGTACTTGATGGCGATGATCGGGAGGTTGGCCCGTTGCCCGATGTAGCGGCGGCGCGCCACGGGTTTGCCGGTGCTGGGAAGGATGTTGGAATTGGCGGCATTGATGGCGTGGTAGACCCGGGCCGCGGGTTCCACGACGCATCGCCACCGGCGTTGCCAGGCCCGGAGGAACAGGTCGATGTCCTCGTGGTCGAGGAAGAAGGAAGTGTCCCATCCGCCGATCTCGCGATAGACGTCCCGATGGATGAGGACGGCACCGGCGCACGGGAAGGGGATCTCGGATCCGGCGGGGAGATCGAGTTGGAATTCGACCGCCCGCCAGGGCTGGGGTGAATTGATGGCCCAGTGCGCGCGGCGATAACGCGTGGCTCCATGGGTCCATTCGGATCCGTCGTAAGACCATTGCCAGGGATCCACGGCGCCGATGCGCTGGGAGAGGTCGATGCGGGTTTCGAGGGCTTTCAGGCAATCCGGATCGAACCACATGTCT
This sequence comes from uncultured Akkermansia sp., assembly GCA_964509045.1. Lineage (GTDB taxonomy): Bacteria > Verrucomicrobiota > Verrucomicrobiia > Limisphaerales > UBA9464 > UBA6176. The sequence continues at coordinate 2,883 of CAZDYB010000180.1, read as the reverse complement.
TCATTGCAGAAGAAGAGCAGTTCACCCCGGGCCAATCCGACTCCCTTGTGGTAACCGCTGACCAGACCCGAATCGGGGGGTTCAGAGAGGACCCTTACATCGGGTTGGCTGGCGAGGAATGGAATGGATCCGTCCTGGCTGTGTCGGTCGACGACGATGACCTCGAGCGTAACACCGCGCTGCGCGCGCAGCGATTCCAGCAGGCGCGGCAGGAAGCGCAGACCATTGAAATTGGAGATGACAACCGAGATCACCGGAGCCTTGTTGTCGGCAGGGTGGGTGTGCGGGTGGTTTTTCCGATGAACTCCCGTGACCGACGTGGGGCATCGGTGGGGCGCTCGGGATGGGATCCGATGCGGTGTCGGGAATTCATGCAGGGTCTCCTTGCTGCCTGAGGGTCAGGATGCCTGAAGCCTAGCCCTGAAAACAAACTGGAAACCGAACCCGGCCGGCCAGGCGCGACAGGCCCAGCGGTCGATGGCACCCCGCCATGAGCCGAGGAAGCGGCTTCCGGGCAACCCGCCGTCCGCCAGGGCCATTTCCAGGGGCCAACCGGACTGGTTCACCAGATTCCGGGCGCTGGACCAATCAAAGAATCGGAGATGGGTGGCATCCATGATTCCCCCGTTGCTGTATCGGAACCGTCCCGAGAGGAATTCGAGGCGTTGCCGCCAGAACAGGGCATTGGGCAGGGCAACCACCACCCAACCTCCCGGGACCACCACCCGGCCCAGACAGCGGAGCAGGCGGGCGGGATCCACGAGATGTTCCAGGACATGGCTGGCGACGACCCCATCAAATCGTTCTCCCGCCGGTTCCCATCGGTCGAGATCGGTGCAGATCACCTCGTCGAGGCCGACCGCGGCCTGTCGGGCTTCCTCATCCTGGATGGTGACGCCAGTGACCCAGTTGGAACCGTTCTGCTTGAGCCAACGGCCGAACGAACCGTCGCCACAACCCAGATCGAGGACGCGATGGCGATCCCTGGGGATCAGGCTGGCGACAGCGGCATTCACTCCGCCGTAGACGTGACGTTCCATCGGATTGGGTGTGTGGATTGCCTGGAAGCCTCAGTTGCGCGGAGCGAGGCAGGCGACGACGAAGGCCGCGAGGAAGCCCAGTGCGGCCAAGGTGAGCAGGATCTTGATGACGAGCTTGGTCAGTTTCCATGCGAGGACCAGCATGAGAACCATGGCGCACAGCGTGGCGGCTCCGGTCCAGACGAGAGGCCAGTCGATGCGGTCCATGGCTGACCGTGGGAGGCGGATCAGTGGGTGGAGCCCTGAACCGTGGTGGCGGCTGGGGCGTGGCGGCGGAGGACGTCGGCACCGTGGCGGAGCATTCTCTCGGTGACCTCCCAGCTGAGGCAGGCATCGGTGATGCTGACGCCGTACTGGAGGTTGCCGGGATCCTTGAGGGGTTGGCTGCCCTCGAACAGGTGGCTTTCGAGCATGACGCCGATGAAGCCCTGATTGCCTTCGGCACGCTGGGCGATGAGGTTTTGCCAGACCTCTTCCTGTTTGGCGTGGAGCTTGCCGGAATTGGCATGGCTGCAATCCACCATCACCACGGGCGGCAATCCCGCCTTGGCCAGTTGCGCGGAGGCGTCGGCGATGGACGCCGCGTCATAGTTTGGCCGGAGCCGCCCGCCGCGCAGGACGACGTGACCATCGGCATTGCCGAGGGTTTGAACGACGGAAACAGCGCCCCGCTCGTCGATTCCCAGGAAATGATGCGGATGTCGTGCGGAGAGGAGGGCGTCCACGGCGATCTGAAGTGAGCCGTCCGTGCCGTTCTTGAAACCGACCGGCATGGAAAGGCCACTGGCCATTTCACGATGGGTCTGGCTTTCGGTGGTACGGGCGCCGATGGCGGCCCAGCTGACGAGTTCTGCGATGTACTGGGGAACGACGGGATCGAGGAACTCGGTGGCAGCCGGCACGCCGAGGTCATTGATGCCAAGCAGGAGGCGTCGGGCGATCCTGAGCCCGGTCTCGACATCGTAGGAACCGTCCAGGTGCGGATCATTGATCAATCCCTTCCAGCCAATGGTGGTGCGGGGCTTCTCGAAGTATACCCGCATCACGATGAAGAACTGGTCGGCAACCTCGGGAGCGAGGGCGGCCAGTCGCCGTGCGTATTCCATGGCGGCGTGGGTGTCGTGGATGGAGCAGGGTCCGGTAACGACGAGCAGACGGGGATCTTCCCGGCGCAGGATGCGTTGAACGGCCTCCCGTCCGCCGACCACAGTGGCGGCAGCGGTCCCGTTCATCGGCAGCGCCTCCTTCAGGGAGCGCGGCGAGAGCAGGGGACGGTTGGTGACGACCCGCAGGTCGCTGATGCGTTGCATAACCGGGTGAACGCTATCCGGTTTGCCAGAGGCGGTGCAAGGGGCGGGAACCGGCGGGAAAACCCGCTGGAAGACGGACGAAACCCGAGGGACAAGAAAAAGCCGGGCGCAGGACAGGCTGTGTCCGGCGCCCGGCATCCCCGACGAAGGTCGAAGGGATCAGGAATTCGGGGTCGACCCGTAATCCAGCGCGGTGATCTCGCGACCCATGCCATCGGTGACCTTGCGGGTCTTCTCGTCGAAATAGCACATGACGCCGAGTCGATCCGAAGTCTCGGCAAGGGAGATGACCGTCTGGACCTTGACGGCGAGATCAATGCCGGCATTGGGCTGCTTCTTGTTCCGGATGGACTCGTAGAAGTTCTTGTGGTGCGCGGCGACGCTTTCGCCGGGGAACCCGGTGGACGTCTCGGGATCGATCTCCTCGGCGAAGGACCGTTCCGGATTCAGCTGCACCTTGTTGCCGGCCATGTCGAGGGTGGCCATGTGGCCGCGGATGCGTTCCTGCGTGCCCTGTTCATTGACCGTAGAGG
>CAZDYB010000179.1:0-8258 GCA_964509045.1 uncultured Akkermansia sp. | reverse complement strand
GCAACAGAAAGTTGAGCGTAACGACACTGCCAGGGTGAGTTGAGGTCGAGCGAGGAAGGGTTCACGCGAAGGCGGGGTTCACGCGAAGCCGCGAAGGGATCTCGAAAGGGGATTGGCTGATGGGTGTTTTGTGGTGATGGGCTGACTTCTCCCCAAACCACGTGGAAGCACTTCATTCAGACGCGCTGCCACGGCAGCGATCAGCCAGAACGGAACTGGCCGGCCCCGGTCCCGCTCCGATAGGCTGTCCGAAAGGATTCCTCCATGCCTGTCATTTCCCTGCGCTGCATTGTCCTGTCGTTGATCCCCGGCCTCGCCGCGACCGCGGCCCCGTTCACCGCCAAGGATCGTCAACCGACTCCCGAAGAACTCATCGGCATGCCGGCCGTTGCTTCGGAGGAAAAGGCGCGCAGCCTGTTGCGCGATGTCCGGGTGCCCGACGACTTCGAGGTCTCGATCTTCGCCACGCCGCCCGCGGTCAATTATCCCGTGTACGTCGCCGCCGCACCGGACGGCACGTTGTATGTCTCTTCCGATGGCAACGGTTCCCTCGACCGCAAACCGCATCTGGGCCGGGTGTTGCGGGTGCGGGACACCAACGGGGATGGCCAGGCCGACGAGGTGCGGGCGTTGGTGCCGGATGTGGATTCGCCCCGCGGTCTGGTCTGGGATCATGACCGGCTTTACCTGCTGCATCCGCCCGACATCAGTGTGTTCTTCGACCGGGACGGCGACGGTGTGGCGGAGGAACGGAAGACGTTGGTGACGGGCATTGCCTTCGGGTTCAAGGACCGGCCGGCGGACCATTCCTCGAACGGCTTGGAACTGGGTGTCGATGGCTGGCTTTACGCCGCCATTGGCGATTTCGGGTTCATGGAGGCCACCGGTACGGATGGGAAGAAGCTGCAACTGCGCGGCGGCGGCGTGGTCCGGGTGCGACCGGACGGAACCGGGCTCGAACTGTGGGCCGACGGCACGCGCAACATCCTGGAAGTGGCGGTCAGTCCCTTGCTGGATGGATTCGCCCGGGACAACACCAATGACGGCGGCGGTTGGGATGTCCGACTCCATCATTTTTCCGGCATGACCCAGCACGGGTATCCGCGCCTGTTCAAGAACTTCGGCGACGAAATCATCACGCCCCTGGCCGATTACGGCGGCGGATCCGGATGCGGCGGCGGTTGGATCGATGAACCGGGAATCCCGGCCCGATGGAACAATGCGCCCTTCACCGCCGATTGGGGACGCGACTGGGTCTATCACCATGGCCTCACCGAAAAGGGCGCCACCTACACCGCGTCCCAGGAAGAGTTCATCAAGTTGCCCCGCGTCACCGACCTCGACGTCGATGCCCGCAGCGCGGTCTATGCCGCGAGTTGGAAGGGTGCCTCGTTCACCTGGGTCGGACCCGAGGTCGGATTCATCGTGCGCGCCACCCCGAAGGGATTCACCCCGGATCCCCTGCCCGACTTCGCCACCGCATCCCCGATCGCCCTGGTTGAACTCCTCAGCTCGAACTCCCACCGGCGTCGGCTCGAATCCCAACGCCAACTGATCCGCCGCAATGTGGTTGGTGAAACCACCGCCGCCCTGACCCGTCTTGCGGCCCAGGACAGCGCTCCGCTTTCCACCCGGGTCGCCGCCGTGTTTGCCCTCAAGCAGGGTCTTGGCGTGGGCGCGCATCCGCACCTGGTCCCGCTGCTCGACAACGCCACCATTGCTCCGTGGATCCTGCGGGCTTTGGGCGATCGCCCGGACCAGGCAACCGGCGTGCCCGAGGCGCGACTGGTCGCCGCGCTGAAATCGACGGATGCCCGGACCCGCAAGGAAGCCGTGATCGCGCTGGCCCGACTGGGTCGGGTGGAGACGGCGCCGGCCATGCTGCCGTTGACGGGAGATTCCGACCCGATCGTGGCGCATACGGCCGTGGAGGCGTTGGTCCGGTTGCAACCGGCGAAGGCGGCGTTCGCGGTGACCGACCGGGCTGATGCGGCGGCGGCGGTCCGACGCGGTGCACTTCGCGTGTTGCAAGCCATGCCGCGATTGGAAGTCGTCGACGGGTTGATCGAACGGTTGGAAAAGGAAAAGGACTTCGCCCGGCGCCAGGGTCTGCTGACGGCGTTGTGCCGGCTCTATCATGTGGATGGGAAATGGAAGGGCGACTCGTGGGGCACGCGTCCCGACACGCGCGGACCCTTTTATCAACCGGAGGAATGGGAGGGTTCCCCCCGCATCCTCGACGCCCTCCAGGGCGCCATTGAATCGGCCGACGCCAACGAAGCCGCCTATCTCGGACGCGAACTTTCGCGGCATCGGGTGCAGTCGGGCGCGGCCCTGCGCAAGTTGATCCGACTTGCCGACACCGACACCGCGTTGTTGCCCGCCATTGCCGCCCAGTTGGCCACGGCGGAGTTCGTGCCGGCCGATGCCATCCCGGCGCTCGCGCGGGCGGCGACGCTTCCGGACGTTCCCGAAGCAGCGCGATGCCAGGCGGTGCAGGCGTTGGCGAAGTCGGATCGGCCTGAAGCGTGGCGTGCGCTGTTGGTGGGCCTACCGCGGGCCCTGGCGACCCGCACCGAGAATCATCAGGCGGAAAAGGCGCGTTCCGCGTTCTTCAATTCGCCCCACATGGAGACCCGTCACGACGTGTTGATCGCTGAAGCCGCCCGGGTCAGCGGCGAGGGATCGCAATGGGCGGATGTGGCGCTGTTGCGGGTGGCTTCGCGCAAGAACGGTTCACCCGAAGCGAAGGCCGCCATCAACAACGCCCTCGACGAAGGCTGGAAGGAAAGCCGGCGACGCGCCCAGATCCTGCGCGCTGCCGGAGTGGCCGGCGACAGCAGTCGCGCCGCGCAGTTTGTCGCCGCCTTGAAGGATCCCGATGAAGCCGTCGCCGCCGCGGCCAAGAAGACCGTCCAGCAATTGAAGATCGATCCGGCAAAGTTTGCCGAGGAAGCCAATGCGCCGCGGGTCGGCGACCTGGGCATTGAAGAGAGCATCCGTCAGGTATTGGAAACCCGCGGAGATGAAGCCCGTGGCTCCCAACTCTTCGTCCAGACCGGCTGCAACGGCTGTCACACCGTTCGTGCCGATGAACCCCTCAAGGGCCCCTACCTCGGCACCATCGCCAACACCTATCGGCGTCGCGATCTCGCCGAGGCAATCCTCATCCCCGACAAGACCCTCGCCCAGGGCTTCGTCACCCAGCACTTCGAACTCAAGGACGAAACCGAGGTCGATGGCTTCGTCGTCCAGGAAGCCGCCGACGCCGTCACCATCCGCACCGTCACCGCCCAGGAACAACGGATCCCGGTCGGGGACATCGTCCGACGCGAGAAGCTCCAGAAATCCCTGATGCCCGAAGGCCTTGCCGCCGCATGGACCGTGCGCGATTTCGCCTCGGTCCTGGACTACCTCGAAACCCTCGCCAAGGCCGCCAAGTGAAGTGGGATCTCGCACTCGCCGGTGCCGTGTTCCTTGCTGTGACCGGTTGCGATCGCTCCAAGGCGCCTGATTCCAGGGCAGCCGCCGCCTCTGCCCCAGCCGTGACCGCGGTCGATTCGACCACAACCAACCCGGTTCCGGCCCAACCCCCGGGCCCGGCTCCCGAAGGCATGGTGTGGATCCCGGGCGGTGTGTTCTGGATGGGCGGACCGGCCACGGACCTGGGCGCGCGGGAACGGGCGGTCTTGAAACCGTCCGAACCGGTGTGCTCGGGCTTGCTCGCCGGATTCCCGGATGCCCAACCCAACCATCAGGTCCGGGTCGACGGTTTCTGGATGGATGCCACCGAGGTGACCAATGAACAGTTCGAGCGCTTCGTCCGCGCCACCGGTTACGTGACCTTCGCGGAAAGGGTTCCCACCGCGGAACAATATCCCGGCGCAGATCCCTCGATGCTCGTGGCCGGTTCCGTCGTGTTTTCGCCCCCGGACGATCCCGTCCCCCTCGACAACGCCCTCGCCTGGTGGAGCTACGTCCCCGGAGCCGACTGGCGGCATCCCGCCGGCCCTGGCAGCAACCTGCACGGCAAGGAGAAGTTCCCCGTCGTCCACGTCAGTCACGACGACGCGCTCGCCTACTGTCGCTGGGCCGGCAAACGCCTGCCCACCGAGGCGGAATGGGAGTTCGCCGCCCGTGGCGGGCTGGATCGCGCCACCTATCCCTGGGGCAATGATCCCCATCCGGGCGGACGTTGGATGGCCAATTCATTCCAGGGCCAGTTCCCGGCGATCGACACCGGCGAGGATGGCACCCCGGGTCTCGGACCGGTCGGTCGTTATCCCGCCAATGCCTATGGCCTGTTCGACATGGCCGGCAATACCTGGGAATGGTGCGCCGACTGGTATAGGCCCGACACCTACAGGAACCGCGCCGGTAGCGAAGTCATCGTGAATCCGACCGGTCCTGGCGACAGCTTTGATCCGGATGAACCCGGCATCCCCAAGAGGGTGCAACGGGGCGGTTCCTATCTCTGCTCGGATCAATACTGCGCCCGGTACAGGGTTGGAACCCGCGGCCGCGGCGCTGCCGACACCGGATCGACCCATGTCGGGTTCCGCTGCGTGAAACGCTGACGGAGCGGCGGGCCCGGGCGGGCGCATGACACCACCTCCTGCCTGGAGCGGCGACGTTCGGACGCAGTTGATGCGTTGATGGAAGCAGGCTCTTTGGAACGGGAACAAACCATTCCCTTTCGTCCATCGGATTCCCAGGCGGGAGCGGTTCACTCCACTCCCCCCGCATCTCATCGGCCGCCATTCAACTGGCGGGCGCGTCGGGCCAGGTCCACAAACTCCGCCCTGTACCCACCCGGATCCCGGCCCAGGGCGGACTCGGCCATCCGAAGGACCTGATCGTAGGTCAACGTCCCTTTGTGGGGTGAATTGCGCAGCAGCATGGCGAACCCCGCCGCAGCAGCGCTGAACCGGAAATCGTCCCCCGCCTGTTCCAACGTCCGCGACGCATCCGCCACCGACAGTTGCAACAACCGACTGCGGTCGTCGTCCGGCTTCTTGTAGCGGAGCTTGATGTGCATCAGTTCGTTGGTGTGAACCCCGGATCCCGACAAGCCCGTCGCGGCGGTCGGGCGTTCATAACGCAACGGATCCACTCCCGGACCTGTCCCTCCAACCATCACCAACTCATAGAGCGCCGTCACCGTATGACCCGCCCCGAGATCGCCCGCGTCCTTGGTGTCATCGTTGAAATCGCGATCCACCAGCGCCCGGTTCTCATAGCCCAGCAATCGCCAGCTCCGGACCCGGGCCGGGTTGAATTCCACCTGCAACTTCACATCCTTCGCCACCGTCACCAGCGTGGATTCCAACTGCTCCGCCAACACCTTCCGCGCTTCGCGAAAGGAATCGATATAGGCGTAGTTTCCGTTGCCCTGATCGGCCAGCAGTTCGGTGGTGGCATCCTTGTAGTTGTCCATGCCGAATCCCAACACCGTCAGGAAAACACCCGTCTTCGCCTCGCCTGAGATCAGCTCCAACAACGCTTCGCGCGACGTCATCCCGACATTGAAATCGCCGTCGGTACACAGGATCACCCGGTTGATGCCCTCGGCGTTGAAATGGGCCCGGGCCTGTTCATAGGCAAGGCGGATGCCCGCCGATCCGTGCGTCGATCCACCCGATTTAAGCGTATCAATCGCCTTCACAATGGGCTCCTTCTCCGCCCCGCTCGACGATGGCAATCGTACACCCGCCTCGCCCGCATAGGTCACCAACGACACCCGGTCCCGGGCCGTCAGGCTTTCGGTCAGCATCCGCAGCGAACGCTGGATCAATGGCAACCGATCCTCCGGTTCCATCGATCCGCTGACATCCACCAGGAACACGAGGTTGGCCGGCGGCCGTTCCGACCGCGCGATGTCCCGGGCCTTGAGCGCGATCCGCACCAGTCGGTTGCCCCACGTGTAAGGCGAATCCGCCAACTCCGTCTCGATCCGGATCGGATGGTCCCGGGCCGGTTCCCGATGCGTATAGGTGAAGTAGTTCACCATCTCCTCCAGACGCACTGCATCGGGAGGAGGAAGCCGGCCGGCATTCAGATGACGCCGTACAATCGCATAGCTCGCCGTGTCGACGTCGAGGGCGAAGGTCGACAGCGGAGCTTCCAGCGGTGAACGGAGCGGATTCTCCACCAACGGCGGCTGGACCGCTGTCGACATCTCGCTGGACACCAATCCGTATCGCTTCATCAGGACCGGTTCCTGGTGAAGCTGGAACGACTGCACCTCCGATGCCGTCGCCCGGGTTCCGCTCAGAGGTGGCACCGATGCGGGCGGGGTTTGGCCTGATCCTGGGGCCACCCCACCCACCCCACTGCTGCTCGCCCGGGACCTCGCCCCATCGGCAACCGTCCTGCGACTCACCTGAACCTGGGCCTGTGGCGCCGGGGGTGCTGGCGAGGGCAGCGGGGCGGTCGGAACCTGCAAGGAGTCTGCTGGCACGGATCTGGATTCCATCCGGCGAATCGGGGCACTTCGTTCCGTGGATGCCTTCCGTTCCCGGGTTTCCACTGCCGCCAAGGCCGGAGCGTTCGTGACGGTTGCCGCATCGCTCCGCCCGGGCTGATACCGAAGTCCATTCCCCGCGATCTCCGCCTCCGACTGAGCAGGCTCCCCTGCCGTCGGCGGCCGCAGCCACAGGGTCAGTGCCACCGCCGCCGCACCGGCCAATGCCAGGCCCCAGGCCGGATTCCAGAGCCCACGCCACCAGGCTCCAGAGGATCCGCGCCAGGCAGGCTTCCGCGTCCCGTCCATCTCCGGATCGAAGGCTTCCCCGCAACCATCCCGGGAAGCCGCCCGGATCCTTTCCCGTTGCCGTTCGTCCAGGGCCGGGGCCGGTTCCCGCGACAATTCATCCGTCAACTGCATCGCGCAGGCCCGGATCGCTTCCACTTCGGCCTGCAACGCCGGGTCCGATGCCACTGCGGCCTCCACCCTGGCCCGGGTATCCGGATCCAGCGCTCCCAGCGCGTAGGCGGTCAGTTCGGGGGAATCTGGGGTCAGGTTCATTGGTGCCTCCATGGGGTCAGACGGTTCCGGGACGGATGGATCGGGCGGGATTGGGTTTCTCCAGGTTGTCCATGCAGCGCCGCAGCGCCTTGATCGCGGTGTGAAGCAGGAAACCCACATTGCCGACACTCAAGGCGGTGACTTCAGCAATCTCCTCGTAGCTCATCTGGGCCTGGAACCGCAGACGGACCACGTCGCGTTGGTTGGGGGGAAGTTCGGCCAGGAAGACCAGCAACCGCCCCGACGCATCCGCCGTGGCGGCCGCGGCGTCGGGGTGGGGATCCGCCGCTTCCCGGGTTTCAAGATCCAGTTCGGACAGGGGGCTCATGCGTCGTTCCTTTCGCTGCACATCCAACACCCGGTTCCGGCACACCGTGAACAGCCACGCCGCCAGGTGCCCCGCCACCTCCGCCCGATCCTGCTGACACAACCGCAGGAACGTGTCCTGCACCGCATCCCGGGCCAGGTCCGGATCTCCCGTCAGGGATTGGGCATAGCGGATCAGCGATGCCTCGTGCTTCTCGAGGGCCTCGCGGATCCACTCGGATTGCGGCGTCGGATCAGGCGAACTCATTCGGGGTCGATTTCATCCGGACAACGTCGATGCCCGGAAAGCCTTGGAAGAAAACTTCAGGAAAGTGCGCGGCACCACTGTGCGCCGTGGAACGGAAGCCCATGCGGCAGTGAAAGCCATCAAAACCGGAAATACCGCTTGAAGCTCCCGTTGTCCGTCGTTTAATTGCAATCGCTTTGCAGGCACATTTCCAGGCTTTCCCGTCCCGATCCGCGTTCCCGCGGTCCACTCGCCCTTTCCACGCCTTTACACTCATCGAACTCCTCGTCGTCATCGCCATCATCGCCGTCCTCGCCGGCATGCTCCTCCCAGCCCTCTCCTCCGCCAAGTCCCGCGCCCGTCAGACCGCCTGCATCTCCAATCTCCGCCAGGTCGGTCTCGGCATCCAGATGTACAGCGAGGACTTCCACGGTCTCTTCCCCGAAACCACCCACGGCACCTCCGCCACCAACCGTTCCTGGATCTTCACCCTCGCCCCCTACGTCGGAAACGTCGCCGCCATCCGGATCTGTCCCTCCGATCCCCAGGGCCGCACCCGTCTCACCAACAACGCCTCCAGCTACATCCCCAACGAGTACCTCGCCGTCGACCGCGTCGATGGCTTCGGGCGCCCCCTCGAATCCTTCCGTCGTCTCGACCTCATCCGGAACCCGGCCG
>CAZDYB010000178.1:4730-8280 GCA_964509045.1 uncultured Akkermansia sp. | reverse complement strand
CGAGCTGCTGCAGGCTGGCGCCTATGGCGGCCAAGGCTGCCCAGATGGACGACAGGTCCGGCTCTGGCGCATTGGACGGTGGATGTGGGGAATCCACGGGGGAGGGTTGGTCGGGACGACAGGATTTGAACGGCTCCTAACTCGCTCAACGACGGGAGCTTACAGGCATGATTTCTTCAGTTGTGACAGTGAACTTCAGAGGCAACTGAAGCCTGTAGTCTTGGTCCTTCATCGCCCTCAAAGCGGCAGTCATCAGGAGGGTGGCTAACTGGCTTTCTGGCAGATCCGATACAGCAACGGACAGGTCATGAAACATGGTCTGGCATTCCTCGTTCAGGTTCATCCGGACCTGCTTTGGTTTCAGCGGGCTCATGGGGGAGAGAGTGCGTGAGTGTCAGAATGTGTCAGCATGTGACATTGACAGTGTTCGCAGAATTCGGCAGAAGGTGTCTGTACGACTGACACGTTATGAACCTACTTCCCCAAATCTTCCGTCCCCACCCGAAGCCGAACGAACCCGACATGACGCCCATGGGCGAGACCTCCGCCGGACTGTTGTCCTGGGCGGAACTCTGCCGTGCGAAAGGCGGAAAGGTCGGAGAGATGACCCACGCGGTTTGCGCGAAGGCATCCGAAGTGATGGGCATGTACGAATGGCTTAACCGCCATTACCGGACCCAGACCATGGGATTCCTGATGTACCTCCGGGATTCCGTGCAGGCCGGGAAAGTGGCCATGACCGAAGCCGAGTTCAGTGAATTGAAATGGCTGATCTCGATGGGCCAGGGGTTCGATCCCCATTCCAAACAGTTCACCCAGGATCTGTCGGACTTGGTCCGGGAACACCAACCCGACCTCGTGGTGATCGACCCCATCACCGGCACGGCGGAGGGCGGACGATGAATCCCCTCCCGTTGGATCAATTGCCCATCCATCTAGCGTCACAGTCGAAGGTGGTCCCTCGATGGCCGGATCGAAGGAGCTATCGATCCCAGATCCGGGAGTCTCGATCGAAGCGCAACATCTCGAAGAGGGGGAGCCGATGAAAGCCTCACAACTACTCATCGAGTGCGCGCATCGGCGGATCCTGATGCCGCACGTCCTGCTGGATGACCCAATCGAGATGTGCCGTCCTCCTGGGCAGAGGACCAAGGGAGAGATGGAGTGGGTGATCGGCCAAATCCTCAAGATGCATCGGGCAGACAGAGCAACCGGCCACGCTGGGATGTATGTGAAAGTTGAGCCATTCGACTGCATTACCTTCGGGTTCATGACCAATGACCGACACCCAGAGATCTGCCTCATCGATGACCTGCAGGTAGAGGAGGCCGCATGAACACCATCGAACATCTGCAGGACGCGACGGGGCTGAGCATGCGGTCGGTGCGGCGGTACCTGACGAAGCTGAAGATCCGCCCCATCCGAGTTGAGGGCACGCTTCTGGTGTACCCGGACGACACGGTCCAACTCATCCAGGACGCGCAGTTGGAGGGAGCGGATCGCAGGAGGGAGGCAGTCCAAGCCGCGACGGCGCGCAGGTCAGGCCTGTCCATCATCAGTGTCCGCGAGGCACGACGTCGTGCGGCAAAGCAGAAGGGGGATGAATGAAACTGCTCACGAGGAAGGAGGCCAGTGCCGTCCTGGGCTGCAGCGTCAAGACGATGGTCCGGATCGAACGCCGGTACCGGCTCAAGGCAGTCACCTACACGGGGCTGGAACCGGTGTACGACGAGAAGGACGTGCGCACGGTCCAGTTCCGGCGGATGTCGGACAAGCGGAAGCAGATCTCGAAGCTCCGTGCGCAGGGGAAGGGAGGTGCGAAGTGACCCAACGAAAGAAACAGCCCAGACCGGGACCGGCGCTGGGGTTGGTCGTACCGTCCTCGGTGGAGGGAACCCTTCATCCCCCTCACGCACCGGATGCGGAGAGAGGCTTGGTGGGATGTCTTTTCCGTGCCGCGACGGAGGGCAGCCAGGCGCAGGTGGACGCCATCCTCGCCGGCACCCGGAGCGCGTTGTTCTTCGATCTGCGATTGAGGGCGGCATGGGCGGCGGCACGTGACATCCGTGCGGCGGGACACGCCTTCGACTCCATTACTTTCCTGCAGTGGTGTCAGGACAAGGGCGAATATATGGCGCCGGGCGAAGCAATGCAGGCGACACAACTGCAGGACGAAGTGCCCAGCGTCCTGATGTGGACCACCTATCGGGAGATCCTGACCGACAAGGCCAGGCGTCGGAACATCCTCTCGATCGCCGCCAAGGCGCGCGAGCTGGCCGGTGACAGCACACTGGACCCGGCAGACCTTCGGCGGGAGTTCGCCCTCACCCTCGATGACGTGGCGAGGGCGGACTCTTCGGGGAGGCCTCGCCTGGTGATCCGGAAGGCGTCCGAGCGTCGGGCATACCAACCGCCTCCGGGAGTGGATTTGATCGGCACGGCCGAGATCTTCCTGGGAAACGAGGGGTTCACGATCCTTGCTGGGCCAGGGAGTGCGGGCAAATCGCTGCTGTTGGGATCCCTGGCATTGGCCGGGGCCATTGGGTCGGGGACGTGGATGGGCCGGAAGGTTCATCGGCAGTTCAAGACCCTCATCATCCAAGCCGAGGTTGGGCCGCGACGTCTGAAGGGGCAGTTTGAGGAGTTTGCCCGGCTGCATCCAGACGTGGACATCGAGGATTGGATCTACTACTCGGACCCGCCGGATGGGGGTTACTCCATATCGGACGCGGACTTCTGGTCGGAGCTGAAGAGGCAATGCGAGCAGATCAAACCCGATCTGGTGGTGATCGACCCGATTTCCCATCTGTCCGTCGAGGATCAGGCATCCGAAGTCATGAACGCGATCCGCATCATCCGGGGAGCGGTCGGAGGAGGAGACAAGGCGCCAGCGATCCTGCTGGTGGCCCATACCAAGAAGCCGAGATCAGAGGAATCCATGAGAGGACGAAACCTGTCCAACTGCGTTTCCGGATCCGTGGTGTGGGTGAACACCAGCCGATGCACGTACCTGTGCGTGCCGTTCGATCCGGACAATATCGAAGATCAGCGTGTTTATTTCGCGACACCGAAGCTCAATGACGGGCCGAACTACGCGCCAACGGTGTGGAAGAGGAAGTTCGGGACCTTCTTCGAGCACGATCCGGAGACGGATCCGAAGACGTGGGGACAGCCGAAGACGAAGGAGGATGCCGCGGCCGAGAAGCACAAGATCCGCTTCGAGGACCTGAAGAAGGCGTTCGGGACTCGCCCTGGGATGAAGCGGGCCGAGCTGGTGAAGGCGCTGATCGCCATGGGTCATGACGAGGCCACGAGCTACAGGGCCACGCGAAAGGATGGGTACCTTGCCCAGTACCTCGTCGAGGTCGCCGGCGTCCGCTACGGCCCTTCGCCAATCGTCAAGAACTCTTCCAAGCCGATCTGGGACTGGACGATGCCCAAACCCGTCGTCTGGAAGCTGGGCGACCCGATTTCCGTTCGGATTACGGACCATGACTGGTGGGATTCGCCCGTCGATACCTTCCGCAGCAAATCGAACGATGCGCTGGCT
>CAZDYB010000178.1:0-4720 GCA_964509045.1 uncultured Akkermansia sp. | reverse complement strand
CTCGCCCTGCGCTCCCCGTAGCCAGGCGTAATGCCTGGTCGTTTACCCTTCATGGCCCTCGCCGTCGCCGGCGGGGGCTTTTTCGTCCCAGGGGTTGACGGTGGGCACGTCCGCGAAGTCCCTGGTGTTCCGGGTGGCGACTGTCAGCCCTCGATCCAAGGCGATGGAGGCGATGACGGCATCGGCGAAATGGTAGGGTGAACCCTTGGACTTTCGGCTCGCCACCAACTCGGCGAACCGGGCGGCCGTGGAGTCCTCCAGGCGCACGAGGTCCTCATGGTAGTAGTCGGCAATCAAGGCCTCGATGTCATCGCTCAACACGTCCCGCTTCTTCCCGGGCGGCAACATCTGGATCCCGGCGCGCAGTTCAGCGACGGACACCCAACTGATGACCACGTCGTCCCCATTGGATTCCATCCATCGCACCACGGAAGGAGAGGTGCGGGCCCTGGTCAGCTCGGAGACCAGGTTGGTGTCGGCAAGGTAGGTCACAGCTCGGGGATCCTCACGGGGGATGTGTCGCGGTCGGGGAGTTGGAACCCGTGTTCACGGAGCCGGTCCATGTGCTGCATGAAGGTCATCTTCCGT
Source organism: uncultured Akkermansia sp. (assembly GCA_964509045.1). Taxonomy (GTDB): domain Bacteria; phylum Verrucomicrobiota; class Verrucomicrobiia; order Limisphaerales; family UBA9464; genus UBA6176. The sequence goes on along the minus strand of CAZDYB010000178.1, from coordinate 4,132 downwards.
TTCGGCCGCTGAGGAGCCATCCTCACCAGCTGGATCCGGTCCTTTGTGGTGGCCTCGATGGCCCACGTTTCACCCTGAGAGACGAGATTTCCCAAGCTCACCCTCCCTTTGTGGTCTGGCTGACAAGTGCGCACGGGGTGGGCTTAGCCCACATCGTTTTGAGACGCAAGGGCGGGTGTGCGCGGCTGTCAGTCAGTCACAGGAAATCCGGAGCCTGAGTGGCGTGAGAATGTGAGAGAGGGAGAGTCAATCCCCCTCTCTATAGGAAGGGGGAATCAGCCAGGGAAAGTGAGTCAGGAAGTCTCAGTCAGTCAGTCACACCCCCCTTACGCGCGTACGCGCGCGCGTGCGATAGGGGTGAGTGACTGACTGAGTGTGATTGTGACTGGGAGTTGGGGGAGTGTGTCGGGTTCCCGGACAGCCTGACTGAGTGAGAGCGTGCGGCGTGCGATTCCATCGATTCCTCCTCTCTCCGGATGCGGATGACTCCTCCGGCGGTTCCACTCCCAATGATCCCCCTGCTGCGGCAGTAGTCGCCTCAGGAAAGCTGACAGAGGGTGATGCGGCGGAGTTGGTGCGGCTTCGCCAGGAGCGGGATGACTTGGCGAAACAGGTGAAGGACCGGGAAGGGCGGGTTTCCCAGTTGGAGGATGAGAACCGGAAGCTGAAGTCCCCTCCCACTCCTGCGGCGGTGCAAAAGCGGGGATTCCTCGATGGCCTCGCCGAATACTTCCCTGGTTGACCTATGGCGAGCATGGAGACACCGCCGCCGGCTGCGTCGGGAGTGGCAGTCAACCCTACTCAGGCGCCGGCTCCTGGACCGGCTCCTGTGGGAGCCGGGAATGCGCCAGGGCAATCGACTCCCGAACAGCGGGCCAAATGGAGGGAGAAGAACCGGAGAGCCTACCAACGGCGGAAGGCTCGGGAGGCTGGTCTTCCAGATCCGGAGCCGGATCCGTCAGTGGTGGGAAAGCCCGCGGACGATCCGGCGCAAGCGGGTGGTGGTGGTGTGGCTCCTGTCCCGTGGGATTCAACTCTGCTTGATCCTTTGTTCCGCACCATCGTCCCAGAAGCCGAACGGCTGGACATCGCGACGCTGAGGGCAAAGGCATCGAGCCTGGGGCCGGACATGGTCCGGATGGTCGAGGCGGACGGCAAATGGAACCCCGTAGCCAAGTCCACCATCATCACGACCGGACCGCAGGTGGCGGCGCAGGTCCTGACCTCTATGGGTGTATCGGTGTCGCACGCTCCCGCGATCGCCCTGGTGATGGCGTTGGGATCGATCATGTCCGGCCACATGCTCCTGGCCTCGAAGCTTGATGAGATGGCCAAGGCGAAGGCTACGGCGCCGGCGGAACCCACGTCGCCGTGATCGACTACGCGCATCGGCGAGCGGTGACCCTGGTGTGTGGATCCAGCGGCACCGGCAAGACGACGTTTGCCCTCCGATACCTGGTCAACGCGCAGTCCCTGGCGTGCCGCTTCCTGTGGGATCCGGACGGGCAATTGTCGGATCGCCTGGGACTGGCGTGTGCCGTGTCGATCGAGGAGCTGAACGCATCGATGGCCGATGGCTGGTCCATCTTCGATCCCAATACCATGTTCCCGGGCCGGCACGTCGAGGGGTTGGCGTGGTGGGCGGGATGGGTCTTCGGCACGGCTGCGACGCTCCCGGGCAAGAAGGTGATGCTCGTGGACGAGGTTTGGCGGTACTGCAACAACGCGGCGATTCCTCAGAGCTTGGCGGAGTGCATCCAGACCGGCCGGGTGCGCGGCCTGGACTGCATGTTTGCGACGCAACGTCCGAATCGGCTGAACGAGTCCGTGACGAACGAGGTGACGGAGTGCGTGACCTTCCGTCTGCAGGGGGCCAATGCGCTGCGCGTGGTCGGCGAGCTGGGCGCGCCAGTGGATCGGGTGTCGAGGTTGGCTCGAGGGGAATGGATATCCACCAGCACGGAGACGGGGGCGGAACTGAGTGGGAGACTGTGGGGGAGTGTGTCGGGTTCCCGGACAGCCTGACTGAGTGAGAGCGTGCGGCCGTCACAGGATGCGGCAGCACGCGCCGGGGGCGGATCCCCGGGGGTTGGCGCAAACTGGGGACAGCGGTTCAAGACCGCTTGAAACCATGCTCGCAAAGTTGAAGCCCTTCATTGGTCCTGCAGTTGTCACCGTCATCGTCCTCGCCGTCGTGAGCCGTGTCCCGGCCCTGCGCAATCTGGTCTTTGGTGCCACGGCCTGATCCACCGCTCCACCCATCCCCTGACCCCCTCCAAAAATGTCTGAGTTCCATCTTCGTCGAGAAATCCTCAACAACCCGTCCAGCGGCACCGTTGGCCTGGGCAACAGCAAGGTCCTCTACCGGATCCCCCGTCGATCGAACCGTCGCCTGGAGAAGATCGAGCTGCGGTTCAACGTGACGCTGGGGGCAGGTATGGGCGCCGGCACGGCGAGCAATCGCCTGGAGGGCATGTTGGGCGAAGTGCGATTCCGATGTCAGGACATGGGAACGAGTGCCCGCGAGGTGTTCCGGCAGAGTTCGGCCACGCTGCTTGCCTGGCATTACAAGCACGCCCGGCAGAGTTCCCGCTTCAACTTCACGTCCTATCGGCAAGCGGCCGCAGGGACGTATGACCTCATCGTCCCGTTGCATTTTGCCCATCCGGCTTCACCGGCGCCGGCGGCTTGGATGCAGACCCTTCCTTTGTGGGCGACCGACCAGACCGGCGTTGGCCTGGGATCGGATCCCGAGTTGGAGATCGACTTCGCCAGCCTCAATGATGCCCAGCTTGGTCTGACTGGCGGCGCGTTCACCATCAACCAGTCGCAAGTGGTCCTGTACCTCCGGGACATTGGCCCTGGCATGATGCAGTACGTGCCGTTTGTGTTGGAGACGACCCAGTTCGACACGGGCAGCACCGGTGGGACGGGTGTGAAGTTCACGTACCCGAAGGACGGCTGGTTGACCTCCACCATGCTGGAGAACTTCAGCACGCCGGCTACGGGTGTCCGTGGGTCTGTGTTGACGGCTTCCACCGACTTCTGGAAGTGGCGCTACCGTGGCTTGGACTTCGACGAGACCGACCCGACCATGATGGTCCACGACGACGATCTGGATAACATCCAGGCGCCGGCGGACGTGGCGGCCTTGGCTGCTCACAACGTGCCGGAAACGATCTATACCCGGAACTTCTGACACGACTCTGCGCACCGGGAAGCTCGCCGGTTGAACAGCGTGCCCAATCTGTACGAACAGAACGGGGGCGACCTGCTCAGCCTCGAACCGACGAGCGTCGCGGCAAGCCGCCGGGTTGTGGTGACCAACCACAAGTTCCTCGTGGCGGATCCGCGCGTCCTCGCGGAGTGACCCCCTGCAACCTTCCCTAACCCTGAGACAACATGACATTGGCTGACAGGCTGGTGGGTGGACTCAACGACGCTGGTCGAGTCACCGATGCGTTCCGCGATGCGCTGGCGAGTCCCCGGGCTGATGTCCGGGAGGTCGAGGCTCGTGAAGCGTGGAACTGGCGCCCCATCGCGATCGCGTTGGGTGGTGTGCTGCTGGTGGTGGTGGTGCTGCGGTTCGCCGTCTTCAAGCGCTGACCCATGGACTTCCACCAGACCTATCGGTTGGGGGTGACCACCAACCTCTCCGTCAGTCCACCTCCTGGAATCATCCAGATGGATCTGGCGATCCCCCGGGGGCTCCGGTACCGGCGGCTTTATCTGGGGTGGTTCTTCCCCGGTGCGCCGGCGAGCGGGAAGCTGTCCTTGAAGGCGGAGTTCCTGGCCAACTCATCGGCCGGCTCCCGTGCGGATCTCACCTTCGAGTGGGGCTTTCCGATGGCGAGCCTTGTGCCTGCGACCATCCCGTTGCGGAATCCGGGATATGGCGCGTTTGCCATCCCTCCGTTCGGAGTGGAGTCGGTTCCGGATGGCGCTGCCTCAGAGTGGCCAACCACCGTCTCTCCGAGTCCGGATGAGATGATCGCGGCGGTTCCTTTCCTGGGCGCGGCCACCACCTATGTGGTTCGGATGGCTGCAATCCCCATGAACTGTGTGGCCGACTTCCTCCGGGTGTCGGTGGAATCGGCATGGACGACGGATGGCGACACGGCTGCAACCCATG
>CAZDYB010000177.1:0-8282 GCA_964509045.1 uncultured Akkermansia sp. | reverse complement strand
GCCCGTTCCCTAACAGATCGGCCGCCCCGCGGGCGACTCCGAAAGCATTCCCGTCACCCCAACCGCCGCGATCAGCCGTCCCCGGAATTCCGATCCCTCCATTCGTCCAACTGCCAAAGGGCCGTCATTTCGTTGATTTCCCCGATATCCACCAGGAATTCCAACAGACCCCTCGCGGTGGATCGGTCCGGGGCCCGTTCGGCCATCTTCAACAACTCCTTCACCATCTCTTCGCTCGGTGCCTCAAGGTCATTCCGGATCCGCCTCTTCAGGAAGTCCAACGCCCCCAGAAGCACAACTCCGGTCTCGGAATGGATCGCCGAATGCGCCGCCGCAACCGCGTCAGGCAGGTCGATATGCAGTTGGGCATGCTCGAGGATTTCGAAGGCCAGGGCACGGCGTTGACCTCCAAACGTGTCGCGGGAGCGCCGGAAGGCCAGGCATTCCATCGCATACGAGGAAAGCTGCCGAAACACCTCCAACCGATCCTGCCTCTCCTTTTCCGGGGCCTCCGACAAATCATCGCCGCACTCCATGGCGATCATCGCAAGCCCCTCCATCAACTCCCGCTCGGCAACCAAGACTCTGGCTCCCTTGGACTCCCGCACCGCGCGGACACCATCGATCATGGCCCAGGCCTTGTCGGGTTCCCGGGAAATTTCACCCTTGAAATGGCCCAATCCCCACACTGCCCGGTACAGGGCACGGGCACGGTCCTTCGCCGGCACAACCTCGAGGCTCTGTCGAAGGTCCATCACTGCCAGTTCAAACTTCCGTCTTGGGATCCACGCAGCCACGCCCAACCATTGACCGTTCGGGCGACCCGCCTCTGCAAGTCCGAATTTCGGATCCCAATGAGTCCGCACACCCCCAGGACATCCGCGGCGCCCTCTTCACCCACTGCCGCATTGCGACATCCGATCCCCGTCCCCAGCCTCCCTCCGTGCTACGCCAGACCTTCTGTCATGTGCCCGGGGTCGGAATCAAAGCCGAGGAACGGTTGTGGGCCACCGGCGTTGTCCACTGGGACGCCGTCGACAAAGCCGTCCTGTGCCTCGGTTCACGCCGATGCGAACAGTTGACCCGGCATCTGGAGGAATCCCAGAGGCAGCTCGCGGGCAGGAACCCGACCTTCTTTTCCACCACACTGCCTTCCACCCATCATTGGCGGATCTATCCCGACTTCCGCGACTCCCTCGCCTACGTGGACATCGAGACCACCGGCCTCGGGGGTCCCGGCGACCACATCACGACCATCGCCCTCTACGACGGACATTCCATCCGACACTATGTCCACGGCCAGAACCTCGCCGACTTTGCCCGGGACATCCGGGACTACCGGGTATTGGTCACCTACAACGGCAAGTGCTTCGATCTTCCCATGCTGCGGGCAGCATTCGGGCTGGCCCTGGATCAGGCGCATATCGACCTCCGATACGTCCTCGCCAATCTCGGCTACAAGGGCGGTCTGAAGGCCTGCGAACGACGGTTGGGCCTGGATCGGGGTGATCTGGCCGACGTGGACGGCCTCTTCGCGACCGTGTTGTGGCGTGACTACAGATACCGCGGGAATGCCCACGCCCTCGAGACGCTCCTCGCCTACAACATCCGGGACGTCACCAACCTCGAACCCCTCCTGATCCATGCCTACAACCTCAACGTGGCCAGGATTCCCTTCGGATCATCCCTCAGACTCCCCCTGCCAACCCCCGTCCCCGAGCCATTCCACGCCCATGCACCCACCGTGGAACGCCTGTTGCGGCAGCAGGTCCCCAGTCGTTGGTGAGAGCCGGTCTGAAGACACCCAGGGGCGCTGTTCCCACGCAGGAGACCTGGTTTCCAGACCGGGATACCCGGTCGGGTTCAGCTGCCTGCCTGACGCCTCGATCCCCTCAAGGCGTCCTGCACGGGAACTCATCGGGCACCCGGCGGGAGGTTCTCGTTCAAATAGGATGTCATCAGTTCGCGCAGGTGCAGTGTGGTCCCCGTCCCTTCACTGATGCTATGTGAACGGTTGGGATAGGACATCATGCGGAACTGGCGTCCGTGCCGGATGAACTCGTTCACCAACGCTTCCATGCCCTGGTAATGGCAGTTGTCGTCGCCGGTGCCATGAATGAGCAGCAGGTTGCCCTTCAACTGGCTGGCAAAGGTCAGCGGTGATCCCTGGATGTATCCGTCGGCGTTGTCGTCCGGCAATCCCATGTAACGCTCCTGATAGATCGTATCGTAGAGACGCATGTTCGGTACGGAAGCAATGGAGATGCCCGTCCTGTAAAGATCCGGATGACGGAGCATCGCATTCAAGGTCATCGAACCGCCCCCACTCCAACCCCAGATGCCAACACGGGCGGGGTCCACATGGGCGCGGGTGGCGAGGACATGTTTCAACGCTGCCGCCTGGTCCTGCGAGGCGAGGACTCCGATCTGCCGATAGATGGACTTCCGCCAGTCCCGTCCACGCGGCGTGGCCGTGCCGCGGTTGTCAAAACTCATCACCAGATAACCCTGCTGCGCGAGAAGGTGATGCCACAACTGGGAGGGCCCGCCCCACGAATCCTTCACGGTGGACCCGGCGGGCTCGCCATACACATAAATCAGCAACGGATATTTCCTGTTGGCATCGAAGTCGGGGGGGCGGAGACACCAGGCATCCAACTCGACACCTTCACCAACGGGCACCCTGAAGAACTCGGTGGCCGGCAGTTTCAACGCCGCAACGCGCTCCTTGAGTTTCTTGTTCTCCTCAAGAACCCGCACCGGCTTGTGATCCGGCAATGAGATCAGCTCGGTCGTCGGCGGCACATCGTGCGACGACCAGGTGTGGAAGGCCCATCGGCCATCAGGGGAAATCTGATAGGAATGGGTCCCGCCCTGATCAGCCGGCGTGACGCGCTCGGGTCGCCCCCCGTCCAAGCGCACCCGATACAGGTAGCGTTGGGTCGGATTGTCCGGTGAGGCGATGTAATAGATCTGTCTGGATTCCTCATCGACGTGGACCAAGCCGGTCACGTCGTGTTTCCCACCGGTGACCCGCTTCAACTTGTCGCTGTCGCGACTGGCGAGGTGGAGATGGTCCCACCCATCGCGCTCGCTCCGGAAAATGAACCGTTTGCCATCCTTGAACCAGGTCAGGTCCTGATGGGCCTCCACCCACGCGGCGTCGGTATCGATGAAGAGTGTCCTGACCCTGCCGGTGTCGGGATCCGCGAGCATCACGCGATTCGTGTTCTGCAGACGGTTCAACTGTTGGAGGAGGATCTCCGGCGATCCCTCCGGCCATGCGAGGTCGAAGATGTAGTGATTCCGCGGATCACCCGGCACCTCCAGCCAACGCGTCGCGCCGCCGGTCACGTCAACAACACCCACACGGCAGGCGGCGTTCATCTCACCGGTCTTGGGATATTCAATGAGCTGGGTCTTCGGATAGAGACCGTCGGTATTGTTCACCAGCGCCACCTTCGGCACGCCCTCGGTGTCCAGTTGCCAGTACGCAATCGACCTGCTGTCCGGACTCCATCGAAAGCCGTTGCGCAGTCCGAACTCCTCCTCATACACCCAGTCAAACGTGCCATTGATGATGTGCGGCGACTGGTTGGTCGTCAGCGCCAGGATCCGTCGACTCTGCAAGTCCTCGACATGGATGTTCTTCTCCCGCACATAGGCCACACGCCGACCATCCGGCGAGAACGTCGCAAACATCAGGGTCGAGGGCGGTGCATCACCCCCAAGCCGGATCAATTCGTGGCTCGTCCGGTCCAGCACCCAGTAATCGCCCCGGCTGTTCGTGCGCCAGACCTTCTTCGTGTTGGTGAAGATCAGCAGCTTGGACCGATCCCTTGACCAACTGTGACCCTCAATTTCCAGCGGCGAGGATCCGCCCGGAGGAACGAAATCGCCTGCCGCCACCAGGATGTCCTTTGCGCCGGTCCCGGGATGGTGACGCACCAGGTCCCGTCCTTTCCCAGGCCCGTCCGAGGCCTCGAACGTGGTGTATCCGGAACTGTCCTCGAGCCAGCGCCCCGCGAATCCTTCACCACCAAACTCCTTGGATCCAAAGAGGGTCTTGAGGCTCAGCGTGATGGCATTGGTCTCGTCCGCCGCCACCCGGTGCGACGTGCCGACCAGCAGGCACAACCCCAGCCAGAGCGCGGCAACTCCACCCAGTCGTCGAAATGTTGAAATCGTCATCTCATGGAGGAAGGGATGATTCCCGGCAACCATCGGGCGATCCGGGCGCCGTTCGGACACAATCGTCGGGCAGGGGTTCTGTCGCATGGCTTGTGGAAACTGGGCTTTGTTCGGGATCCAGACTACCGGGCAGGCTCAGGCGCCGCATCCGTCGTCCCCGCCTTCGCCGCATCGCTGCGGGCCTGCGCATCCCTCCTGATCTCGTCGCGCACCTTCGTCAGGCGTTCGGGCCAGACGAACCGGGGTGCGGTCCCAGGGTCATACCCCTCGAGATGCCCGGTGAGCCGGGTCGCCGGCTTGGTGTACTTGAGTTCGGTGTCGCCAAACACCTCCCGGCAAAGCGCGGCAAGACCCGGATCGTATTCGATGAGCTGGGAACGCAGATGCACATGGTTGTGGTCATGATCGTTGACACGGTTGTTGTCGAACCACGACTGCACACCCTCGGCGAAGTACTCGTGGTGGTTCACGGAAGCATATTTGCCCTTCCACAAGCCCGCCTTCATCGCCGCGTCATAGGCTGCCTTCACCCGCCCATCAAAGGTCGGATCCACGTTCACCATCCCGCGCAGGTGGATGTTGTGGGCGAACTCATGGATGAGGATGTTCTCCGCCACATAGGGATCCCCGGAATAACCCAGCAGGTTTTCCTCGCCACAGGAACAGAATGGATCCTCCTGGGAACCTCCCGTGCCCCGTGCCCGCGAATCCCACCAGGCCTTGGGCTTCATGTTCGCCCACTCCGGCAGGTCGGTCGTGAATTCATTGTGCGCGATGATGCAGAGGCGCGAACCGCTCCGGATCATGGCGTCCCGGACGTCGGGTCGTCTGGCAAGCATCAGGTTGACCAGGTACGCCGCTTCCTTGAGCGCGTAGTCGTTGACCTGTGCCGACGCCACGATGGGATAACCCTCCGCATCCACATACTTGCTGTAGAATGCCGGCACCTTCAGTTCCGGCGGCGGTCGCCTCACCGGATGAAGGCCATTCGAAGACGTTGTCGCCCCCCCGGACCTTGCACCCTGCCCTGCCGACTCCTGCATCATCCCGAGCGTGGCCTCGGCAAAGGCCTTGCCCATCAGTGCGAAGGTCTTCGCACAGCCAAGGTAATGGTACCCGGCGTTGGAGGCGCCCCGCTTCCACAACGCAGCCTCGTCGGCCGAGATCAACTCCGACTCGAAGCGTTTCACATGCTCCCGCTTCTGTTCCTCGGTCATGTGGCCGTCCGCGTTGGCGTGGCCCCTGTGTTTCGAGTCGAGGAAATGGCGCATCTGACGAACCTGATCCTTCTTGTCGGCGATGGCGCCGAGTTCCTCGGACCAAAACGGGGCCGTCGGCACGGCGATCACATTGCCCCTGAACTCCGGCATCAACGCCGGGGCCGTCATCGCCTCGCGAAAAGCCAGGACGTCCTTGCCCGCCTTCACGCCGCCCACACCCATCACACCAATGACGAAGGGCATCTCCGGCACATCAAGATCCTTCCGTACGTCGCGGATGAAGTGGGCGAGCAATTCCGAGTAGGGGGCGAACCGGTCCGGTTGGTTGCGGTTCGGATACACGTGACCGTCCACCATGTCGTTCCAGCCCTGAAACCAGACAAAGCCCCCAACCTCATAACCCTGCGCCGGATCGTACTTCGGGCAGACCCGTCTGATGTCAGCCAACACCCTCTTCACATGCCCGATCATCAGCCGGTAGTAGAGCCCGGTCTCCCGGGCCTTATCGACCTTCCACTGCTCGAAATCCCTCGGAATCCCATGGCCTTCCTGCCGGGGATAGTTCTCCGCCTGAAACGAACTCAATTGGTAAGGCCCCGCGCTCGGTGACCGGAAATCGGTATGCAGGCTTTTGCCGCCCCACGCCACCTTGATGATCAATACGGGCTCGTCCAGCGCCGCATCCATCGTGATGCCAAACGTGAACTCGGGACCGATCTTGCCGCCATCCCGATCCGGGACCGGCCTGGATCCATATCCGGCTGTAAGTTGGCCAAAGCCCTCGCCATTCACCTGTCCATTCCCCGTGAAATAGGAAATCCATGCGCCGTCGCATACCCGCGGCTTCCCATCCGCATCACGCATCTGCCGCAGCAAGGGCGCAGTGGCCGGATCATCCCCGATGGGATCGAAGGTCTCGACCTTCGCGTGCCCCTCCATGTTGGACTGCCCGGCGAGGATGAAGACCTTGAGGGGCTTGCCGAACGCCGCAGCGCTGGCCAGATGGACGGCGAGGAACGCCAGGCCAATCCGGGTCAGCAACGCCAAGCACCTGGAAGAAGCGGACAGCCAGCTTGATTCTTGAGCCATACGGGGGGTTGTCACCGTTGGTTTCTACCGTGAGGCCCCTGCGCCGTCTTGGGAATACCCGTTCGTCCCGAAGTGAAAGCCGGCACAACAAGGCGGTTCTTCCAGACGATGCCAACAGCAGTCGGCTCCTCCGCATCCACCGCCATCCCTGAACCTCGGTCGGACTGCCGGTTGGGGCCGGTGACCGGGCAGCTCCTGTGCTCCCCGACAACCCCAATGGACACCGCCTAGAACACCGATGCCGGCAGGCCCGACACCTCGCGAACCCGCCGCGCGATCGCCGACAACTCGACCAGGGTCGCGTGGCTGCACCGGCCATCCACCGGCGGCCGGCTTGCCGAATACACCTGGACCAGCTGGATCTGCGCCCCATCCCCACGCATCGACGCCAATCGCGCCGCGAACGCGTTCTGCTCAACCTCCGGCACCGGCCGACCATCCATGCGCGGAAACAATCCCTGGATCACCACCGGCCGCTCCCGCGCCGTCGCCAGGATCGAGGCCACCACCTCCGCATGGGCCACATCGGATCGGTTCACCTGTCGGAACCAGTCCGCCGTTCCGGCATCCAGCTTCGCCCAGATCTCGTCCTGCGCGGTCAACATCCGCAATCCCCGCCGCACCACCGGCTCCTGCAATCCCGAACTGTTGGTGATCAGCGCCACCTTGAAGAACCCATGATTGCCCTGGGCACGGAGATGCAGCACCGCCTCCACCACCTCATCGAAGATCGGGCACAAGGTCGGTTCACCACTCCCGCTCAAGGCCACATGACCCAGACGCAGATACTCCGGCGGCGCTCCCGCACATCCCGCCAGCAATCCGCCCCGGCCCGCCCGGATCAGTTCCAACACCTCCTCCAATTCCATCATCATCACCGCAATGTCCGGGACGACCTCCATCCGGCACAGGCGGAGGCGATCCACGTCGCAGTACACACAATCAAAATTGCAGTGGCCATCCGGGTTCAGGTTCAAGCGCACCGAAAGTCCCCGTGCCCGGGGCGACACCACCACCTGCACAAAACGGTACGGCGTCGTCCCGAGCTCTGCCTTCGGTTCTGCGAGCGCGTTCATACCCAGCCAGCATTTCCCCTCCGACCCGCACTCCGCCAACCACCTGTTGTCCGCCAGAAACCCCGGCTTGCCCCAGTCCCTCCCGCCCCACGCAATCCCAACAGCATCCCGGCCAATTCCCGCGCCGCATCGCCACCCGTTCCATGCCATGGTTTCCCCGCACGACGCTTGACCCGCACCGCCCGTGTCTGGTTCCTCAGAACCGGTCGCCCGTAATCGGTCCGTCGGCGTCCACTTTGCACATCATGTCTTCACACACCACCAACCTCCATGTCCTGTCCTGGGTCCAGGAACAGGTCCGCCTCTGCCAACCCGACCGCGTCGTCTGGTGTGACGGCTCCGAGTCCGAACGCGAACGCCTCTGCGCCCAGGCCGTCGCCGAAGGGATCCTCATCCCCCTCAATCCCGAAAAGCACCCCCGCTCCTACTACCACCGCTCCAATCCCAACGACGTCGCGCGCGTCGAGCAATCCACCTACATCTGCACCTCCACCGAGGAGGAGGCCGGCCCCACCAACAACTGGGCCGAACCCAAGTCCATGTACCGCCGCCTCGAGGAATACACCCGCGGCGCCATGAAGGGCCGCACCCTCTACGTCGTACCCTACCTCATGGGCCCTCCCGGTTCCCCACTCGCCAAGGTCGGCGTCGAACTCACCGATTCCCTCTACGTCGTCCTCAACATGCGCATCAGGACCCGCATGGG
>CAZDYB010000176.1:0-8320 GCA_964509045.1 uncultured Akkermansia sp. | reverse complement strand
CATTGCCATGCTCATTGTCTTTATCCTCCCTCGTTTCAGGCCGGTATTCCCCGACCACGCCGCCCGTCCCATCCCCAGCCCCCGGTGTGCCGTTGCTCGGCTGCCGGAGCAAGACAGGATGGATTTTCATTCGCGATGATTCCCTACGCCGGTTCCCACGCGTCCTTGTCCATGTCAGGAAAGGTCACCTTGCAATTGCCCGGCTCAAATCCTTCCACCCGCGCCTTTCCCTTTTCGTCGAGGCTCCCCTCCGCCACCGATTCGTCCGGCAACGTGATGCGGTAACGCTCGCCCGGGACCGGTTCCCCGTCTTCATCCACCAACTCCACCTCGATCCAGGCAGTCTTCTCCGGTTGGTCTGCGGACTTCGCCTGCTGGTCGGCGGCCGTCTCCGAATCCGATCCCTTGAACGGCTTCAATGACACCGACCCATACTTGCCGGTCTGCGTCTCCCGTTGAGTCGCCTTGATCTCGTCGACCACGCCAGGGTCGGCGACATCCGCCTCGGCCGGGGTCGCCGGGTCAGTCGGACTCACCGGGCTTCCCGCTTTTCCACTCTTGGGACTGGGCATGGCTGCTACTCCGTGGATGTGGCATCAGCAACCCGCTTCGCCAGGGTCTGGATCGAAGCCGGATACGACCCCGCTGCGACCTGTTGCGCCAGGCGGACCAACGCCCGCCGGGTCGGAAGATTCAACCCCTCTTCCGAAGGCGGTCGCACCAGATCGTCGCCCGTGGGAAACCAAACCGCCGGTTGATAATCAAAGATCACCTCGACCAACCCTTCCCGCAGGATGGGATCCACCTCCGTGCTCGCCAGCCACGCCGATGCCCATTCCAGAAAGGGCTCGGACCGACGCAACCCCAGCAACTGATGCCGGAGCCAGCTCATCCGCTCGGATCGCGGGAAACGCACGTCGGACAGCTTGCGTCCGACCAGATCAAGGGCAGGTCGGGATCCGTTGATGCATAGCGTGGTGATGGCGGGCTGCAGATTCACGGAGCCCGGCGACGCCTGCCGATCCAGGAACCGAAGCGAGGCGACCGGCAGTTGCCCGGGAATCGCCATGGCCCTGACCAGCAGTTCCTGCCGGGTTTCATCCGTGGCAAACGTCGGGAATCCCACCAATCCGGCGAGCGTATCGGGAGCCAGCGGGGATCCGGATGTCCGAAGCTGTTCCAGGATCCGGGCGAGTTGGAGATCGATGGGACGTTGGAGATCGCGGACGTCGGGCGGATCCAGGAGGTCGAGCACGGACCGATCGGCAAGGGCGGTAAGGAGCGCCTGATGATCGGTGGATTCACGGCTCCTGGCCCAGGTGAGCAGTCGGGCGGCGAGGGCTTGAACTTCCGGCGCCAGATCCGTGGCAACCCTTGGTGGAGGAGGAGGAGCACCCTGGGGAATCACTGCCGCAGCCTGGGCAAAGGCCAGTGCTGCGGCAAGCGCTCGGACCCGGATGTTCATGGCTCGGGATCATCACCCCCGACATCGGCGAGGGTCTTTCGCACCGAGGCACCGAGGATCACCCCCAGGGGCAGATGCTCGATGGCATGACGACAGATGCGACGCAGGACCTTCTGGGATTCCGCCGGGGCCAGGATGCGCGGAGGAGGCTTGGGCTTCGAACAGCTCGGGTACCAATCGGCGCTGTAGGAGCACAGGGCCTCCAGCAGGATCAACCGGAGATCTTCCGGGATGGAGCCCTGGATCATCCGTTCGGATGCCACCAGCAGCGGAGTGTCGTTGCGATGCCGGAGCATCGAATCCCGGATCCAGGCCACCTTGTATTCCCGCGCATGCCCGGGATCGGCCAGCTTGGATTCCAGCAGGGTCATCGACTCGTCGGTGCCGTTCTCACAAAGCATGTCGATGGTGATGTGACAGTTCTCGGATTCCGGCTGGCTCTGCATGTCCCAGTACTGGATCGCCTCGGGTGAAGGCGGCCGTTGCGTGACCAACGCCCGGACCAGGAGTTCCTGTCGGAGCCAGTTCTCCCCGACGAACTCACCGCCGCGGGCCAGGCCGGTCAGGGTGACACGGGCGGCGGCATGCGGGTTGTCGCGCAGGATCTTCATCACCCGCGCCACCCTCAACTGGCGGGGTGACGAGACGTCATACTCACGCTCGGTGTTGAGGCGGAGCAGGAACGGCAGGCTGTTGAGATAACCCAGCAACTGTTCGTGTTCTGAAACCACTTCGCTGGCCGCCAGCGTGGCCGAGGCGTCGACCAGGGCCTTCGGTTCCGTGGCGGATTCGAGGATGGAGATGGGACTGGCCATGGTGGGGGATGGATTTGGGAACCGTCAGGTACAGGCGGGATGCCGACGGATCACCGGGGCCTGGATCAGGTCGATGTCGAGGGCACGCGGTGCGGCAGCGTGGGCTCCGCCATAGCCATAGGTCATGACGTTTTCGTTCCACGGATGCCCCCGCTGCGCGCCGGTGTTGTCCAGGGAATTCACATTGTCATTCGACAAGGGCGGACTGAGGGCGTCGCCGCTGCCCCGATGATGCAGGCCCAGCACATGGCCGAGTTCGTGGGCGAGGTTCACACCGGCATTGGGATCGGTTCCACTGCCGTTCCAACTCCAGCTCGACGGCAGCACACAGGCATAGAGCCGACTCATGTCGGCGGCGGTGAACGACGCATCCGCCGCATGACGCCGCTGCACATAGGTGGCGTCGCCGGGGGCCGGATTGCCCGGACGATTGCTCGACGCAAAGGTCCGCATCCTCAGTTTGCCCACCGGATTGGTGTCCGGCGGCACCCCGCTGGGCATCACCCATGAACTGGAGGGTTTTCCGTCCAGCTCTTCGTCGACCCCGTTGACTCCCTGGATGTCGGTGGCGGCAGCCCGACCGGTGGCGGTGGAACGGACATAGACCGCGTGGATCACCCCGGGCCGGAAGTTGAGCCGTGAAGCGATGGTGGGAGCGAAATTGTTGACGTTGACGGTGGTGGCGTTGGCGGTGACAGGAACATTGAAGACACCGGGCGGCATGGCATTGCCCGACGGATCCAACAGGGTGGCGTTGCTGGTGGTGGTCACGTTGTCATCCGGAATCAGGTCCAATCCCGCCTGCCAGAACAACACCCGCGCCATCAACATCTGGTTCTTGTAATCCTGCGGCGCAAAGACCACCCGTCGCGAAGCGGTGGTTCCATTGATGAGATTGATCCGGTACCGGACCTTCTTGATCTTGCCCACCCAGGCCCGGTAGGTCGAAAGCAACGTCCCCTTGGGCCCGTCCCAACGGACCTCGAATTCGGCCATCTGGTCACTGGCTCCCGCGCCAGTTCCCACCACCAGCACCTCCAATCCCTTGTTGTTGCCGACAATCTCCGCCGGACCCGACTTCACCACCCAGGTCAGATAGCTGACATCCAGGTCCCCCGGCTCCAGATAGGTCACCGCCAGACGCGCCCCCTTCGTCAGCACATCCGGGTCGGTCTTGCTCAGGATCGGGATGACCGACGGATTGCACTTGGCATTGAGGGCCGGCAACGGCCACAGCGCCACCGGTTGTGCATGCACCGTGTCCGCCCCCGGCGTCAGGTTGTTCGCCACCGAAATGTCCGGTCGCGGCGGCATCCGCGAGGGCGCCTGGGGTGTCGGAGTCACCGGACACACCTCCACCCGAGGAACAATCTGCGCCCCGTTCAACGTCGTGAACTTCGAACTCCCGTCATGCTGCCGACTCACCGCCACCCGCTTGGATCCCGTCAGGACCGTCGTGGCGATATGCTCGACGACCTCGAACTTGATCTGGACGGTATAATACTGCCGATCCTTGAAGAACAACCACCCCTTGATGACCGGTGATTCCAACGTGATCACCTGATCCTTGCTGAACGGAAACTTGAACTCATACGACACCGCTCCCAGATCGTCGTTCTTGATGAGATCAATGTCCGTCGCCGAAAACGTGACCTTGATCGAATCCGTCGCCTTCGTCTTCGCCACCACGTCCACCACCGCAGACCACTCGTCCGCCGGCAATGCGATCACCCCGCGTTCCTTCGCAACAAACTCCTGTTTCGGATCGCCGACCGCATGCCCGTTGATCGTTGCCTTGAACACCCACTCGCCGTCCCCCCAGACGTCGGCGGAATCCTTCACCGCAACACTCACCAGCGTGATCCTGACTTTCGAGATGGCCATGATAGAGAGGTTGTTTTTCCACCCGCACTAACACCCGTGAACCTCCTCCAGCTTGGATCGGGTCTTGTCATCCGCCTTCCCCGTCGCCTCCAGCGAATGCACCTCCTGAAACCGTCGGAGTGCCGCCTTCAAGTCCTCCCCGTCCTCCGGCCCCTCCGGATTGCAGAAGAATCCCAGGTTGGCCAGACGCTTCCGCAATCCACCCACCTCGCTCACCGGATCCATCCCGCCCAGATCCAATGCCACAGAGAACTCCTCCGACTCACCCCGGTTGAAGATCAACCGCCCCTCCCGGGCGTTCGGTACGATCGCCACCTTGACCTCCCCTTCCCCATTCCACCTCCCCTCCACCACCACCCCCCCCTCCACCTCGAACACAAACCGCGCAATCGCGACCGGCTCTTCCTCAACCTCCGGCGCTTCATAGTCCGGGTCCGCCATGTCGGACACCGCGCTGTCCCCGCCCGACCCAGGCATACCCGGCACCGCCGGCATCCCCGATCCGCCACCCCCACCACCAGCCGGAGATTCCTTGGGTGGCTTCGGCGCCTTGGGACGCACCACCTTGATGTTCAAACGGGCCGGTACCCCCTTCAGCCGGAACTCATGCACCTGCTCCGTCGCACAGGACTCTTCCTTTACGGTCAGGTCCGGGATCACCACCACATCCCCCGGATGAAGCACGTTGGGATCCTTCCGCTCCTTCTTCAGCCCGGCGTTGTCCCCATGGTTCCAGAGCGTCTCCCAGAAGAAGCCATGCTGATACGCGACGCTGCTGATGCATTCGCCCGGTGCAACGATGTGTTCGATTGGCATGAATCACTTCCTCCCACGGGTGTCGGTCCGTCACTTCTTCTCCCACGCATCCTGGTCCAGGCCAGGAAAAGTCACCTTGCAGTTGCCCGGTTCAATCCCCTCGATCCGCGCCCCACCCTTGTCGTCCAACGTCCCTTCCGCAGCAGTCTCCCCATCCGCCAGAACAATCCGATACGCCCGACCCGTCACCGGCTTGCCATCCATGTCCGTCATGCGGATCTCGATCCATGCAGTCGGCTTCTCCTTGTCCTCTCCGGCTTCCCCGGACTGCTTGTAGGGCTTCAACGACACCGCCCCATACTTGCCGGATTGGGTGGAGATCTGCTCCGCCTTCACCTTGTCGACTTCTCCCGGATCCGCCTGGTCGGCCGCTTCCGCCACCTTGGGATCCGCCGGTGCCACCACCGACCCCGCCTTGCCGCTCTTGGGACTGGGCATGCGCTTGTCTCCTAGTTGATCATCACCATGCCACCCTTGAGGGTCAGCATCCCGTCTCCCTTCACCGTCGTCATCGGAGACTTCATTTCAGCCATCGCACTCGACTGCACCGTCAACGGCGCCGTCGCCTTCAGGTCCAGGGTCGCCCCGGCCTCGATCTTCACCGTCCCACTGGTCTTCATCGCGATGCCATCCGGTCCGATGGCGATGGAGGATCCGCCGACCTTGATGGTGACGTTGGATTTGCCCTCGATGACGATGTTGTCGGCATTGAGGAAATAGTCGGAGGTGACCTGCTCCGAATGGTTGGCCTTGAAGACCTCGATCACGTCGCCCTTCACCGTGAAGGAATGGCTTCCGCCAACCTCCTTGGCCTCCTTGCCGACCACCTTCAGGTGGCGGTCCTTTTCGATCTTCTCCTTGTGATCGCCCCCGACGATCTCGTCGCGATTGTTCTCGATCTTCTCCAGTTGATCCTTCTTGACCACCAGATGCCGGTTGTTGCCGATCCACTCAAAGCAGTCGTTCTTGACCCGGACATCCTGGTTCTTCTCCGCATGGATGAAGAGTTGTTCATCACCCTTCTTGTCCTCGAACCGGATCTCGTTGAACCCGCCGCCGCCCTTGCTCGAATTCGACTTGATCGTCGACTTGGTCTTGTTATCGGGAAGCGCGTACGGGGGCATCGCCGCATCGTTGTAAACCCGTCCCGTCACGATCGGCCGGTCCGGATCCCCCTCGAGAAACTCCACAATCACTTCCTGCCCGATCCGCGGCAGGTGGATTGCCCCCCATTTCTTGCCCGCCCATTCACTCGAAACCCGGATCCAGCACGACGCCGTCTCGTCCGCCTTGGCATAGCGATCCCAATGAAACTTCACCTTGATGCGTCCGTACTTGTCGACCCAGATCTCCTCGCCGCTCTTGCCCACCACGAACGCCGTTTGCGGACCCTGGATCACGGGTCGCGGGGTCACCCGGGCCGGCCGGAACTGACGCTCCGCCGGTATCGCCGAGAATTCACACTGATAAGGAGCCCCACCGTCAACCCCACCCGTGTCATAGTCCGATTGCTCAAACCGATGCCTCACACGGGTCACCATGTACTGCGCGTTCTGGTCGCGTCGCGGATGCCCCACCAGGTTGAACAGGTAGCCCGCCGCCAATCCCATCACGTCCCCCGATCCCATCGCCTGATCCTGCGCTGCCCCCAACTCCTCCACCCGCACCGACGCCGATGCCTCGCCATCCCCCAATGTCTCGAACTCGCCGGGGTAATCGTAGATCTCCCATTCATGTCCCGGCACCTTCTCCGAAAACGCCGCCGTGGCCTCCAGATCGACCCGTGACTTGGTGAAGTCGAAATCCTTGTGCGCATAGACCGATGGCTGCAGCTGCTTCTCAACCCTCCAGTCCCGGATGCGTTCCTGCACCTGGTCTCCCCGCCCGGCCGGATGCCAGATGACCTCTTCATACCCCTCCACCGGTGCATGGCCCGACGGCGAATCCGCCAGGACCAACAGATGCTTGTCCTCGGTGTGCTCGAAATAGTAGGTCACACCCTCCATCTCCAGCAGACGACTCACAAAATTGAATGCCGTCTCCCGGTATTGGACACAGTATTCCAGGGTCCGGTAGGTGCGGGATGTCTTCAGCTTGTAGTCCGTGAATCCCAGGTCCTTGAACACCTTCTCCACGATGTCCATCGCCGTCATTTCCTGGAAGATCCGGCAGTCACTCGTCCGCGTCAGGAACCACAGCCACGGTACCATCTCCACCCGGTAACGCGCTCCCGCTCCATCCGCCGGCAATTGGCTCGCACGCGAGATGAACCCATGAAAATAACGCGTCCCACGCCGCCCCAGATCCAGGCGGATGCCCGCCGCCTTCCCCACGATCTCCCCCAGGTCCACCGCGCCATCCGTACTGCTCAGTTCCACCTGATAACTGAACGGGCGGGATAACTGCTCCTCACCTCCAAAACTCCGCAGAAGGAGCACGTCGTCCCCCAACGAAGTCTTGAACGCGGCGAGCCGACTGGCTTGGGAAGGATCCATTGGGCGATTGATCGATTGAGCTCCATCCCCCCTACCTTCCGCCACGATGCCCCCATCACGGCGGCCGTCAGTGCCGGGGATTGGATCCATCATCCCCGGTTGCCTCCCAACTGCAAGCCCGCAATCCCCCCGGCAAGGTCACCAACCCACCCCTCACTCCGTCAATCGCCGCGCCCGCGCCTGCACCATCCACCGATCCTTCACCACCCCATCCCGCACCACCCAGACCTCCAGGTGCAACGCCCCCGTCGGACAGATGTGCCACGGAATCCCCAACACCACCGTTCCCACCGGCATCGCCGAAGCCCGTTCCGTCCGCAACACCAGGTGCTCCTCGCTGTGCCCCAGCACCTCCACCTCTCCCAGGAACGGAAACACCACCCGGGGATGCGGCATCTCCGATCCCACCGCCTTGTGGCCCAGGTCCAGGCAGATCCGATCCACTCCCGGCCGGCTCACCACACGCGCCAGCAGGAATGCCGCCGGCTCAAACGGCAGATCCAACAACTTGCTCCCATAGCCCGCATCCCAGAACAACGTCGTCCCCGGACTCAACTCCACCCCCTCCCGACGCGCATGCAACGCAAACGTCGGGGATCCCCCCGCAACCACCGTCGACACCCGGATACCCCGCGATTCCAACCGCACGCGCATCGCCGCCACCGGCCCATACGCCGCTTCACACGCCCGTTCCCGCTCCTCCCGATCCGGAATCCCCAGGTGTCCGTCATAGGCATGCAATCCACGGAAAACGACCGAACGTTCGCCCAGGATCCGATCCACCAACTGGTCCGCTCCCGGCCCCGGCTCGATCCCCGTCCGATGCTGCCCCACATCCAGGTCCA
>CAZDYB010000175.1:5855-8328 GCA_964509045.1 uncultured Akkermansia sp. | reverse complement strand
GTGTCGCGGTGTTCGCTCCACACTTCCTCGTCGTAGCGCCGCAGGTTCCGGTCGTAGGTGCGCGTCATCAGCCACAGGAGGGGATACAGGATCACCGCTCCCAGAAGCGCGCCCTGCTTCCGGCGATCCACCGAGAATTCGATGTTCGAGAATCCAACCTTTCCCAGGCCGTAAACGAAATAGGGATAGCCCAATGGCATGATGTGTCCGCAGATCCGGCCGGCGTTCTTGTCGAGGGTGGACGGGGGCCCAAACAGCTCGGGAAATCCGGTCAGGAGGAACCGGATCCGGGAGGCGAAGTGGAGAATGTTGGGAACCGAGAACAGCAGGTGCCCACCCGGCTTCAGCTTGGCGTATGCATTTCGCAGGAAGCCGTACGGATCCCCCACATGCTCCAGCACCTCGATGCTGTAGATCAGGTCAACGCTGCCATCCTCAACCGGGATGTCCGAGTTGCCGGCGATCCGCCGGCACGCAGCCCCGTCATACTCGAAGATTTCAGGCACGATCTCGCACGGGATCACGTGCTCCCGCGACGGACGACCCTGCGTCTCAAACCAGTTTCCCACCCGCTGGCTCATGTGACCGCGACCGGCGCCATAATCCAGGACCCGGGAACCCGGCGTCAGACGGCGCAGGATCAACCCAAAGACCACGTCATTCGTCACCGCATGTGAGGCCGAAGCAATCTCTCGGAGTTCAGACACCCGGCGAAGTTCCAGCCTGCCTCCAGCCTGACAAGGCGATTCTGCTTCCGACGCCCTGCCGGCCAATGGACGGATCCGCAACAGCGGCGAATCCAGTGATTCAGGATCCGGGTCGATCACATCCCCGGCACACCCGGTTCAACTCCTGCGCAACCCAACGCCTCAGGCCCACAAGCCGCACCAGTCGGCCTGACCCAATTGTCAATGATCCAGACACGACCCCATTGCGCGTTGGTCCACTCCGGATCCTAGACCTCGCGCCTCCGCAACCATGCTCCCGGCCAGTGCGTGATGTTGTCCTTCAAGCCGCTCTCATTGAACGGCCAGGGCGGTTGCGCCAACTCAAACTCCGGGTGTGCCGCCGCGAACTCCTGCGCCGCGGCCGTCGGATGATCCCAGGTCCACTCCGGTTGTCCGCGTGGGACGTCATGGAGATCCTTCATGATGCCGTCGGTGGCGACCAGGTAGGAGCCCGGGGTCACCATGGAATGATAGGCCTCCAACTCCGCCGCCACATGCGCCTTGGTATGATTGGAATCCAGCAGCACCAACACCCGTTCCCCCGGCTTCACCAACGCCCGCACCTGACCGACCACTGCGGGATCGGTCGAACTCCCCTCGATCAGGGTGATGTCCGCCGACAACGGATGCGCCTCGATGGCCCGGCGGTTCTGGGGCCGGATCTCGATGTCGATGCCGATGACCCGGCCCCGGCCCATGGCCTTGCACAGGCTTGCGTAATAGATCAGCGATCCGCCATGGGCCACGCCGGTCTCCACGATCACATCCGGCTGCACGGCATGGATCACTTCCTGCGTGCGGATCATGTCCTCGGGCAACTGGATGATCGGCCGGCCCATCCACGAGAACGTATAGGAATAGCGCTGGTTCCACCCGACCTTCACCCAGGCATCGGACAACAGCTCAAAGGCCCGGTCGGAATACAGCGGCAATGCCTCGCGGCCAGCGGCCCCTTCGCACACCAGGGTGCGGGCATCGGTATCAATGGTGAGTTTCATGCTGAAATGGAGTTCGGTGACTAGAGACAGAAGGAGGTTCCCCGGAAGCCAACCGCAGCGAGGCTGGCCCGGATCTCTGCGGCATAGTTGGGATTGGCAATGACCACCAACCCCAACTCCGCAATCCGTGGATCATCCGGGGCAATCACCGGCACCGGACTTCCCGGCAACACCCCGCCCTGCTTGGCCGGATTCGAATCGATCACCGCCATCGGCTGAAGCCTTGGCAGGAGGTTGACCAGGGCCACTCCTTTCGCGCCGGCACCCCACACCGCCCAGGGTTTCCCCGCGCGCCCGGTCCGGATCCGCTTCGTCAACCGTACCAATTGCGCCCGGGCCCCCCGCGCGAATCCCGACAGCCTCGCTCCCGCCGGCACGCCCGGCGGGTTCAGACGGATCCGACCCTTGGCCAATCGGAGTTCCAGCCATTGGTATTGCCCACCAAACACCGTCCGATGCTCGATCACCCGGAATCCCGCCCGTCGCGCCAGATAGGCCAGGGTTGCCTGGGTGAAGTAGTTGCAGTGCTCATGGAACACGTCCCACAGGCAACGATTCTCCACGATCCACTCAAAGCGCGGCGTCTCGATCATCACCATCGGATCCCCCGCTGCCCGCGCGATCCCCGCCAACTCCACCAGAAAGGCCCCGATCCCCGGCACATGCTCCACCACGTGCCGGCAGATCACTGCGGCATACCGTCCCTTCACCCCCGACGCCGTCACATACTCGGTGTGGAACCGGATC
>CAZDYB010000175.1:4418-5845 GCA_964509045.1 uncultured Akkermansia sp. | reverse complement strand
CTCCGTCCTCCACCGCCGCGCCTTCATAGGAGGTGTCGTATCCGTCCGCCTCCGCTGCCCCCGTCAACTCCACTGCTTCCCTCAGGAAATCCCCCTTCCCGCATCCCACCTCCAGCAACCGGCCGCTGCGAATCCCCTGAACCCGGTTCAGGCGCCCGATCAACTCCGTGACATGCGCCCGAAAGGTCGGTGAATGGACCTGTCGATTCTCATAATTCGCGTCGTAGGGAACCGCCGCCGGGTCGAAGGCAACGTTGAACACCAACCCGCAATTCCGGCACTGCCGCAGGTCCACATCCCGACGCGGCACCGCCCGCGCCTCGGCGACCGACCGGAACCGGTAATTCAGGACAACCGGTTGCCGCCGCAGCAGCAGGCCGGCCGGCAGCAGGCTTCCGCCGCACCCGGGACAATCGGTTCGTCGCTTCATCCGCCGCGAGCCTCTACCAATTGCCGCAAACCTTCCACAAGCGCGACCTGCGGATTCCATCCCATCGATCTCAGCCGGCCCGCGTCCGCCACCACGTGATCCAACGGATCCACGATGCCTTCGTCCGATGTCATCACCGCCCCTGGATGTCCCGCCAACCCCGCCAACGTCCGCGCCAGTTCCTCCACCGTCACCCCGATCCCCGTCCCGATGTTGACCGGTCCCCGCCAACCCGATTCCACCACCTTCAACAGGGCGCGACCGACGTCGTCTTCATGGATGTAATCCTTGGTGCTTCGCGGGGTGCGGAGGGTGATGGATTGTCCGGCCTTCAACCTGGCCAGCAGGGAACTGGCAAGACGGGCCGGATGTTCCCCCGGTCCGTACGGATAGAAGATCCGCGCCCAGGCGAGATCCATGCCGGTACCGGCCAGGTCCGATTCCAACGCCTGATTCAGGGCGACCTTGGCCCGTGCATACGGCGAGCGCGGATCCAGTGGGGTGTGGGTCTCGTTCAATGGCCGACCTGTCATCGCATACTCGATGCAGGTGCCCAGCACGGTCAGGTGCCGCACTCCCAACGCCGGGAGTCGTCCGGCAAAGGCTCGGCTCCAGTTCATCCACCCGGTGTTCTCCGGCGAATCCAGATACACACCCGGCGTGGCCACCCACGCCGCATGCAACACCGCCTCCGGACCAAACCCCGCGATCTCCGCCCAGGGTGGTTCAGCCAGGCTTCCCACCAGGCACCGCACTTCGTCCATCCCGACGCCGGGCGCCCGACGCGACAACACTGCCAACTCATGCCCCGCCATCCCGGCATGACGGAGGAAAGCTCCACCCAGAAAACCCGTTCCGCCCGTGACCAGGATCCGCATGCCTCACGCTCCCCCAACCCCACATCGGCCGGCAAGGAGATCGACCCATTCCCCGGGAGCGCAGGATTCATCCCGCATCCCAATGCCCTCCATTCGGCAGGTTTCAACACAAGGAACAC
>CAZDYB010000175.1:0-4408 GCA_964509045.1 uncultured Akkermansia sp. | reverse complement strand
CATCCCGACCGCTTGCGAGTACGGACCCATTGGCACCGGGGGTGCAACCCTCCTGTTCGGGGCGACGACGTTTGGTCGCCGGTAGGGCATCGATGGGAAAACAAGAGTCGCCCCGACACCCATCCCGCTCCTCACGCCGGCCCCAGTGGATGCCTTCGTTCATCCAACGGAAATGCGATCCGACGTCCCTCGATCGAAGCCCGGTAGATCCCCAGCACCATTTCCACCGCCCACATGCCATTCCTTCCACTGCACTCCGGTTCACGCCCGGTGCGGATCGATTCCAACCAATCGTCCACCGGACCCGCCTGCGGATCCGGCGCGGAATTCACCAACGCCGCATCCAACGGTTGCCAGTCGTCCTTCCGTCCCGGCACCCAACCCCCGGCCCCCATCCGCACCGAGACCCGCGGCACCAGATCTCCGTTCAATCGGGCCACCCCGCGGCTCCCCAGAAACTCGATCCCCCAATGCCCGGTCACATCCTTCAACCCGGCATCGCTCGTGAACGTCGCGTTGACTCCCCCAGCAAAACCGAAGTGCGCAAACACCTGCTCACCCGCCACCCAACCCACGTTGTCCTTCACCAGGCGCCGATCCTCCACCCGGATCCCACGCCCCTGCGTCATCACCCGCGCCGTCACCCACTCCGGATCTCCCGACATCATCCGCATCAGGTCGAACAGATGCGATCCCAGCACCATGAGATCCTCGCCACCGGCGCGGGAATCCTGCTTTCCATAGGCCCGCATCTCCCGCAATTCCCCGATCAATCCCTCCGCCAACGCCGACTTCAACCGCTTCACCACCGGCATCACGCGCATCGTATGCGCCACCGCCACCTTCAAACCGCGTCTCGACGCCTCCGCCAGCACCGCATCCCCCTCGTCCGGCGACCGGACAAATGGTTTCTCCAGGTAGACATGCGCTCCCGCCCGGAGACATCCGAGGGCCACCTCCGCGTGCTGGTCCGCATGGCGCATCCCGATCGACACCAACCGCGGACGTTCCCTTTCCAGCAACTCGCGCCAATCGGCATAACCCCGTGCAATGCCCTGGATCCGCGCCACCCGACCCCGGCCCGCTTCATCCGGATCCGCCACCGCCACCACCTCGATCCCGGGGCGTCCGCGAAAGACCCGTTCCATGCCGTGCCCGAAATCGCCACGACCGGTATGCCCGATCACGGCGGCACGAAGAGCGGGTTCCTGCGCCACGGCAGGCTGCACGGCGAGCAGGCCAACCCCGCCGGTGACCGCCATGAATTCGCGTCGGGTCCACCCCGCCCTGCCATCTCCTGTTCCATTCATGGATCGATTTCCTTCCTGCGTTGAACCGCCTGGATGCGAAAGCCGGCCTGAACCCTTTGCGACTGTCTCCAACCCCACACCAGGCACCAACCCGCCTGCATCACCAGCGGCACACCCATCGCGAGCACCAGGGTTGCCGCCCACGAGATCCGGGACGTCAAACCGAGGAGGGCGGCCATCGATCCGAACAACCCGTAGGTCAACAGGGCGGGCAGGAAGACCACGGCATTCATGGCGAGGCCCACCGAAACATTCACTGCCCGACCGCGCAAGGCCGCGAGGGTGGCCGACCAACGCAGCGCATTCCATTGCAACGGGGCCAATACGAGCATGCTCAGGTGGAGCCACCAACCCATGAGCACCTCCTCCGACCAATCCCAGCGTCCCAACGGCAACACCACACACACCACCAGATCCACCACCATCAACGCCCCCAGCGGCCAACCCAACACCCGCCACAACACCCGACCCTGGCCCGCCAGCATCTCCGACTGCGTCAACCCCGTCGTCAGCAACAGTTCCATCGCCCCGGCCGAGCGTTGTTCCGCCAGTGTCATGGCCGCCTCACCCGCAATCCACAACGCGAACAATCCGTGAAACACCACCGACAAGACCCCGCTCGACATGCCCAGTGTGCTCCGGAGATTGAGTTGGAGGATCGTCAACCCGAGGATCAACAACCAACCCACCACCAGCACCCACGGCAACCACGGCTTCCACACTTCCCTCAACGAAAGCCAGTCCCACGCCCCTTCCTCCAGCCAACGCCGGCGCCAGGCCAGGCGTCGTTCCCCACTTCCATACCGCAACCACGACATCCACACCTGCAACCGCGCCCGCCAACCCGGCCCTCCTCCTTCCTGCCATACCACCCGCACCCACCGACTCGCCAACCCCAGCAGCATCCAGCTCAGCAACCCCTGGATCCCCACCGCCGTCAACATCGCCTCCTTTGGCAGATCGTTCGGCAAACCCGAAGACGCCGCCAGGAAGGGCAATGACGGACTCAACAACAACACCCAGGCCGCCTCCGCAGCCGTCATCGGGTCCTCCCCATGATTCGTCAGGAAAGCGAACAGGCCCCACGGCAGGAACAACAACCCCAGCAACCACGACATCGCCAGACCCGATGCCTGACGCGCATCCCGCGCCATCAACGACGCCATCAGTCCCGCCGTCAGTGACAGGAACAATCCATTCGCCAATGCCAGCATCAGCAACCCCAACTGTCCCAACGCGACGCCTCCCAACAACACCGGCACCGCGAGCACCGGCGCCATTCCCACCAGGTGGAAAACCGTGTCCAGACCCGACGCAAACAACTTCCCCAGCACCACATCCCACCCCTTCAGGTCCGTCAGGAACAACAACCCCAGCGTCCCCTCCCGCCGTTCACGCCCCAGGCTGTCCGCCGTCTGCTGGCACCCGATGAACAACGCCCAGATCCCCGCCAGCATTCCAATCGTCGCAAAAACCGCCGCCCCCGCCTGGCCCGGTGTCCCCTTCACCCCCGTCCTACCAAAAAACCACGTCACCGCCACCAGGAACAACATCGCCGTCCCCGACGTCGCCAACCGCATACGCCACGTCTGTGGCCGACGCGCTGCCGCCCGCAGTTCACGTTCCAGCACCGGCCACAGGGTTCGCATGTCGTCTTGGACTTCCCGCCCCCACCGCCATCACGAGGTGGACTCCGCCTTTCGCTTCCCCTCGCCCGGCCGCGTCGTTCCATACTGCCGGAGATCAGCAAGCAATCGCGACCGCGCCAGACTCATCCAACCCAACGCATTCGCCACCCCCAGCACCAGCCACAGGATCACTCCACCGCCGAATCCTATTTCCCTTCCCGCGGATGTTCCGGCGAACACCGTGAGCACCGCGACCACGATGCCCCACGGTAATCCCAGCACCTTCAGCACAGCCGATCGTGAGGCCCGATTCCCCGTCGACCGCATCCCTTCATCCATTCCCACCCAAACCAGCGCCAACCCATCCAGCACCAGCAGCATCATCCGCGAACCCATCACCAGCAGCCATTCCGCACCGGATCCTTCGCCGCCCAAGCTGTCCGCCCACAGGAACACGCAATCCACCGCCAACACCACCAGCACCGGTCCCTGGAAAAGCCAGCGCATCGCCTTCATCTGCCCGTCCAGGATCTCCGACACGGTCATCGGCGTGGACATCAGCAACTCCATCCCCCCGCTCCGCCGATCCTCCAGGAATTGCCGTGGCGCCTCCGATGCGATCCACACCTTCAAAACCAGGTGCGTCAGGATCGAAACCGTCATGTAGGTCGCGCCATCAAACCAGTCCGAACCCACCTGCAATCCCACCCACATAAACGCCACCGCCTCCAATCCAAGGAACAGCCAGATCGTCACCGGACGCATCCAGCGCCGACCCGTCAACCACACCAGCGGACTACGCTCCAACAACCGCGTCCGACGTCGCGTCCGGGCCAATTCATCCGGCCAGATCCCCCGTTCGATCCACCCCAACAATCCGCGTCGGGTCCCCTCCACACCCTTGTCCTGCCACAACCGCGGCAACCGCATCGAAGCCCACACCAACCCCGCGCTGCCCGTCACCCCCGTAAAGATCACGCCCTTCCAGAAATCCATCGGATGCGTCCGGTATTGCGACTCAAATGCCGAGAAATAGGCCGTCGCCGGACTCAGGGCCAACAGGTGCCGCACCGCATCCGACCGCTCCATCCCCTGTCGCCGGATCCATTCCGCCAATCCATCCCAGACCCCCACCACCCCGGCCAGGATCGGAAACAGGCCTCCCATCAACGCCACCAGGCCGACAGCCCAACCCGATGCCCGCTTCGCATCCATCGTCCACGTCGAGGCCAGCATCCCCAGGCTCAGCGATGCCCACAACAACACCAGGAGCATCAGGATCATCCGCGCGTATTCCCCGCCGCCAACCCCCCCCAGCAGGATCGCCATCGCGATCACCGGCACCGCCGACACCATGTAGAACAACCCCCCCAGACCACTCGCCGCCATCTTGCCCAACGACACGTCGTACCCCTTGAGGTCCGTGAGGAACAACAGACCCAACGTTCCTTCCCGACGCTCCGCCGCCAC
>CAZDYB010000174.1:7272-8331 GCA_964509045.1 uncultured Akkermansia sp. | reverse complement strand
TTCGCTCAGTAGACCTCCCGCGGATCTCGTGGCCTTGGCGGTGGGAATCAACACCAGTCCATCGCCTGATCGAGTCAACCTGAAGCTGGCACCTGTATAGTCCTGCGCTGACTGAACGTCATATACCTGCAGGAACAGGGGTGGGTCCGTCAGTTCCCAGAGACGCTGTCCGCGTTGCGCACCGGAAGCGGTCTGGCAAATGAGATTGGTCAGGCCGAACCTGAGTTTTTCCCCGGGGAGGATGCGGTGAGTCAGGCCGCCTGGATCCTCGAGTCCAATCAGAACCCACTGCGTATCGACCAAAGATTCGGCATCCGGATTCTTCCGGAAGCAATCGGGGAACCGGGTCCTCACACGCAGGCGTTGTTCCAGGTCGAGATCCGATGGCGCGGCGAGCAACCACTGCTGGGGGACGCGTGAATCCACCACCAGACATTTGTGGTCGGACAACAGGCCGAACTCCAGCGTCTTGAATTTTCGGCGCTGGATGATCTGGGAGTAGTTCTCCGCATGCATGTTCACGAGCGACCAGTCACCCGGTGGAAGCCCTGAAACCGCGTTGGTCCCTGGAGTCAATTCGAGCCGATTGCCTCTGGGCCAGGGCGGCGGGTTTGTGTAATTGAACCCCATCGCGGTCTGACGCGTTGAGAGCGCGGACAGATCCACCGTCACGCGCTGCATTTCGTCTGCCTCCCGGGCCTGTTGCCTTGGTTCCGGTGTGGCTGGAGTCTGGCAGAAACCTGAGCCACCCAGCAGGGCCAGCACCAGGATGAGGCCAGGGAAGACCGGTCTGCGGCAACCGGGAGGGATGTGCAGAGGATGTTTCATACGGCTATCGGCGTCGCTTTGATCTCACCGTGGGAAGCAGGAGGCTGGCAACAGTGAATGCTCCCTTCGCGCCGAGGAGCAGCCCACTTCATCAGTCCGGCAGCGACTCGAGGAAGAGTCCGAGGTCGACGGAGAATGGGGAGGGGACAAGGTGGGCATCAGCGGCCCATGGCAGGTCCCGAGGTGAGAAGACGCTGACTGGAAAGGTTTTGTGTTCAGCCGCGCGGTTCC
>CAZDYB010000174.1:0-7172 GCA_964509045.1 uncultured Akkermansia sp. | reverse complement strand
GACAATGACAGTGGTTCCACCGCTGCTCCTTGGGTTCTCGAGGCTTTTCCGGAATTGATGGGTGCGGGCACGCAGGCGTCGGGTTCGGGAGAAGGTCTTCATGAACAAGTGCTGGTGGCAGATGGCGCGGGGATCCGCGCGATTGACCCGGGCACGGCTTTCCCCAACCTGTCGGGCATGACGTACCTGTATGAGACGATTCCGGCGGGTGAGGGGGAAGTGGTGAAGCAATACGAGATCCGGCAGGGCATGAAGGACGAGCCGTTGACCCGGCATCCGGAGACCGGGGAACCGATCCGACGGGTGATCCTCGGGGGCTGGGGCCTGGTGAAGGGTGCGACCCGCGGGGAGATGGCCGGTGGAGGCGGCGGATCGTGTGGGTGCGGAACCTCGGGTTGCTGTTGAAGTTCTGCCCAACAGGTCCCACCGGTCGTAGAGGTCCCACTGAGCCCGAACCACCTCCGCTCACCCTCCGAAGATCCCGGCGAAGCAGGCCGTGATGTAGCAGGTGAGGAGGCCGCCGATCATGGATTTGAGGCCGAGTCGGGCGAGGTCTGGGCGGCGGCTGGGGGCGAGGGCGCCGATGCCACCGATCTGGATGGCGATGGAAGGGAGGTTGGCGAAGCCGCACAGGGCGTAGGTGGCGATCCGTTTGGATCGGGGATCGATGGTGTCGCCGAGTTCGGCGAGGCGGATGTAGCCGATGAATTCGCTGAGGACGATGCGTTCGCCGAGGACGGTGCCGATGGCCTGGCAATCCTTCCAGGGCACACCCATGAGGAAGGCGAAGGGGGCGTTGATCCAGCCGAGGACGGTCTGGAGGGGGGCGTTGGACTGGATGTTGGCGAGGGCGAGGCCGGAGGAGAGCATCCAGTTGACGGCGGCGATGACGGCGGTGAAGGCGATGAGCATGGCGACGACATTGAGGGAGAGCTTCATGCCATCGGAGGCTCCGTGGCACAGGGCGTCGAGACCGTTGATGGTGTCGCGTTCGATGCGGGGATGGGCGCCTCCGGCAGTCTCGGAGATCTCGGTTTCGGGAACGAGGATCTTGGCGACGAGGAGGCCGGCCGGGGCGGAGAGGACGGAGGCGGTGAGGAGATGGCCGGCCTCGATGCCGAAGGCGACGTAGGCGCCGAGGACGGTGCCGGCGATGGTGGCCATGCCGCCGGTCATGAGGGCCATGAGTTCGGATCGGGTCATGCGGGGGAGATAAGGCTTGATGAGAAGGGGTGCCTCCGTCTGACCCATGAAGACGTTGGCGGCGGCGGCGAGGGTCTCGGAGCCGCTGGTGCGGAGGACGCGGCGCATGAGCCAGGCCATGCCGCGGACGATCCACTGGAGGATGCCGTAGTGGTAGAGCAGGGAGGAGAAGGCGGAGATGAAGATGATGATCCCGGTGATGGTGAGGGCGAGGATGAACGCGTTGCCGGGGCCGAGCTTGTCGGTGAGGAGGGGTTGATTGGCGAGGGGGCCAAACACGAGGGCATTGCCTTCCCCGGCGAAGCTGGTGAAGCGGACGACGGCTTCCTGGAAGCCATCGAAGACAGCGCGTCCGGCGCGGGTCCGGAGGATGAGCAGGGCGAGCAGGGTCTGGAGCCCGAGCCCCCAGATGACGATGCGCCAGGGGAAGCGGCGACGGTGCTCGGAGAAGGTCCACGCGATTGCCAGCATGACGAGGATGCCGGCCACACTGGTCCACTGGGTGGTCACGGGACGCGACCTTACGGATGGGGCGGAGCGGGGGACAGCGGCGAATCGATGGGTGATACGGACAGGGACGGATTGCGCGGGAGCGAGGGATTTGGACGGCGTTCGTGCAGCAATTCGAGGAAGTGGGGGAGGGTGTGGCGGATGGGGGAAGTGTTCAGGTACCGGGCAGCTTCGGCGAGACGTCCCCGGGCACGGAGACTGGCGTAGACGTGGAGTTCGAAATGGTTCTGGAGGCGCTGGGCGGCGTCGGGGAGATCGAGGGCGGTGAACAGGCCGATCAGGGCTTCGACGGTGGAGAGGTGTCCTTCGCCCTGTTGTTCACGGAGCCAGTAACGGCTGGAGCCGGTGAGGGGCAAACCGACGGGGCGTCCCCACGATTCGAATTCCCGGAGCATTTGCCCGGCCTCATTCCAACTGCCGTCAAGCAACAGTATCTGGATGCGGGATGGGTCCGGGCGGAGCCCCGGGTCGGACCGGAGGCGTTCGCCACGCGGATGCAGGATCCAGAGTTCGCGGGAGGGATCGATTACCTCGCTGGACTGGAGGGGGCGATTGCGGTCGAAGACGTGGGAATGGGAGTGGGCGAGGGCGCGTCCGATGAGTTTGCCGGTGCTCGTGGGCCGCCATTGTTCGCGTCGATGGAGGAGGACATCGATGCGGAGGGGAGTGGCGACGGGATCGAGGGCGGTGCAGATGCACCAGCGCGGGGGGATCTGGCAGCCGGGACATCGTTCGGTGCCGGCGAGGACGACGCTGCGCGCCATGGCAGGGGCGGGGAGGGGCCTCAGCGGATGCCGAAGCGGTACTCGGTGGTGGAACGGAATTCCTCACCGGGCCGAAGGACGGTGGAGGGGAAGTGGGGATGGTTGGGGGAATCGGGAAAGTGCTGGGTTTCGAGGCAGAACCCGCCGTGACGGAGGAAGCGGATGTCGTCGGCGCAGACGATGCCTTCGGGGGGTGCGAAGTTGAAGGTGTAGAGCTGGACGCCGGGTTCGGTGGTGCGGCATTCGAGGGTGCGCCGGCTGAGGGGATCGAAGACGAAGGCGGCGCGGACGAGGTCGGGCGAGGAGCGGTCGATGACGAAGTTGTGGTCGTAGCCGGGAACGGCGAGACCGGCCTCCATGTTGCGGGCGCCGATGGCGGTGGGTTGGGTGAAGTCGAGAGGAGTGCCGGTGACGGGCGCGAGTTCGCCGGTGGGGATCAGGCCGGGTCCGACGGGGGTGTAACGGGAGGCGTTGAGGGTGAGTTCGTGGCCGAGGATGTCGCCCTGGCCGGACAGGTTGAAGAAGCTGTGGTTGGTGACGTTGAGGACGGTGGGGCGATCGGTGGAGGCTCGGTAATCGATGCGGAAGGTGTGATCGCTGGAGAAGGAGTAACGGACGGTGATGTCGAGGGTGCCGGGATAGGATTGGTCACCGTCGGGCGAGCGGAGGGAGAACTCGACCCAGGCGACATGGGCATCGGCATGGGACTCGCCGGGGATCCAGAGTTGCTTGTCGAAGCCCTTGAGGCCGCCGTGGAGATGATTGGGGCCGTTGTTGATGTCGAGTTGATGGGTCTTGCCGTCGAGGGTGAATTGGCCGAGGGCGATGCGATTGGCGTAACGGCCGGCGATGGCGCCGAAGAAGGGATGGCCCTGGAGATAGCGTGCGAGGTTGTCGAAGCCGAGGACGACATTGCCGGGGGTGCCGGAGGCATCGGGGACTTCGAGGCGGGTGACGATGAGTCCGTAATTGGTGAAGCGGAGCCGGGCGCCGGACGGGGCGGTGAGGCTGAAGAGCCGGACATCGCGGCCATCGGGCATGGAACCGAACGAGGAATTGTCGAGGGTCATGGAGTGGGGGAGGAAGGGGATGCGGGTTCGGGGATGCGCGGGTGTCGTTGGAGGGCGTTTTCGATCCAGAGTTTCCAGACCATCCAGAGGGCTTCGCGGACGATGCCTCCGGACATCTTGGAGGAGCCGAGGAAGCGGTCGGTGAAGATGATGGGGACTTCGGCGATGTGCCCGCCGCGTCGCCAGACGCGGTGGGTGAGTTCGATCTGGAAGCTGTAGCCGTTGGAGTGGACGGAGGGGAGATCGATGGCGGCGAGGGCGCGTCGACGGAAGCATTTGAAGCCGCCGGTGGGATCGGAGATGGGCATGCCGGTGATGATGCGGACGTATTGGGCGGCGGCGAGGCTGAGGAGGAGTCGGTTGAGGGGCCAGTTGATGACGCGGATGCCGTTGAGGTACCGGGTGCCCACGACGAGATCGGTGTCGGGTTCGCGGGCGGCTTCGAGGAAGCGGGGGATGTCGGTTGGGTTGTGGGAGAAATCGGCATCCATCTCGAAGATGAATTCGTACTCGCGTGCGAGGGCCCATTCGAATCCGGCGATGTAGGCGCGCCCCAGACCGTTCTTTTCCTGACGATGCAGGACGTGGACGTGGGGGTTCTGGGCGGCGAGTGCATCGGCGACCTGGCCGGTGCCATCGGGTGAATTGTCATCGACGACGAGGATGTCGAGGGTGACGGGCTGGGCCATGAGCCGCTTGACGAGCTGGGGAAGGTTTTCCCGCTCGTTGAAGGTGGGAACGATGATCAGGGTATCAGCGGCCATGCCGGTGCTGGTGGGAGGGATGGATCAGGACCGGTTCGGGTCGGCTGAAGGCATCAGGATGCGGTTCGGAGCGGGGGGCTGGAATGCGGTGGGGTGCGGTGGGGTGCGAAATGCGGAGGGACTGGGATGGATTGGCTGGCCGACATGGATTCGAACCATGACTAAGGGCTCCAAAGACCCCTGTGCTACCTTTACACCATCGGCCAGCAGCGCCGGGGAAATTAGGGTGGGGTGCGAATGCGGCAATCCCTAAATTCGGTTTTGGGCAATTCGTTGGCCTCGCCGGGATTGCAGAGGGGAAGGCGGTCTGGCAACAACAGCGGACTGAAACGATGAAATACTTCGCGTTGATGGTGGTGGCGGGGCTGTTGTGGGCCGGGTGCGAAGCCGAGACGGCGACTTCGTCGAGGTCGGCGGTGCTGGCGCGCTGGCGTTCGGCCGGCTCGGCGATCGCCTCGGCACAGACCAACGCCCCGGTGCTGAAGCAGGCCTTGTCGCTGCCGGAATCGGCCGGGTTGGGAGATCGTCTGGCGACGAATCTGGCGCGGATGATTTCCCAGCGGTCCGGGGGCGGGTTGTCCGAGGGGGCTCTGCTGCCGGTCGTGCGGGCCGCTGTGGAGTACGAATCAGCCGGTGAAGTCACCGCTGAAGGCTGGCTGGTGGCGATCCGTGCGATGGGACTGGACACGACGGCGTGGACGGCGGCGGTGGGTGGATGGGGGAAGGCGGGCGGGGCTTCGCCGGTGTCGGTGATGACCAACGGTTGGTGGGTGGCATCGTCGAGTCCGGCCGGGTTGGCGCGTGCGGCCTCGATGCCGGCGGCGACGCCGGGTGGATTGTTCGCGGGCGAGCTGGATCTGGCGGGATTGCTGGGAGGAGACAAGCGCTGGCCGCGGGTGACGATGACATTGGGGATGAGCAACGCGTTGGTGCGGACGGATGCGATCCTGGATTTTGCGACGGCGCCCTTGGGTGAGTTGGAGGCGTGGAAGATTCCCGACGGGATCATCCGGGACCCGGTGATCCGGTTCAGTGCGGCGCGGGGGATTGCGCCATTGGTGGAGCAGGTGCCGTGGCTGAAGATGTTGTGCGGTGGCAAGGCACCGGGCCAGGTGACGGCCTGGGCGCAGCCGGAGGTGACGTTCAGGAACTGGTTTGCGGTGCCGGTGGAGGATGGAAAGGCGCGGATCACGGCGGTTCACGATTCCTTGAAGTCGTATTTTGGAACCACCAATGCACCTGGGCAGTACATCGGACGGTTGATCCTGAATTCCAACAGCACGGCGATGGCGGTCTTCGATCTGAAGGCGTGTACGCCGACGATGTCGGCGGTGGAGCAGGGGGGGCAGACCTATCTGGTGAACGGCTTTTTCTCGCCGATGCGCACGACGAACGCGATTCCGCCGGAATTGCGGTCGCGGGTGGAGCGGTCGGAGATTGCGTGGTACGAGTGGGAGATCACGGGGGAGAGTGCACGGAACTGGAATGTGCTGGCACAGTTCAACCGGTTGGCGCAGCGGGAGGCGCCGAACCCGGTCAATGCCCGTGGATTGAAATGGTTGATGGCGACGGCTCCCAAGCTGGGGAATTCCGTGACGGAACTGACGCGGGTATCTCCGACGCGCTACGAGTTGCATCGGAAATCCGACATCGGTCTCAACGGTCTGGAGTTGGTGTGGCTGTCCCGCTGGCTGGATGGCGAGGCGAAGATCGCGGTGCCGGTCCCTGGATTGCCGGCGAAGAACCCCTGATCCCATGCTGTTGCTCGGCGTCAATATCGACCATGTGGCCACCCTGCGGGAGGCCCGTTACCGCGGCATGCCCAAGGGAGAACCCGATCCGGTGGAGGCCGCTTTGATGGCCGAGGCGGCAGGGGCGCACGGCATCACTGCGCATCTCCGCGAGGATCGTCGGCATCTCCAGGACCGCGATGTTCATCGCCTGCGCGAGGCCATCCGCACCCGTCTGAACTTCGAGATGGCTGTGGTGCCGGAAATCATCGCGATCGCCCTGAAGGTCCGGCCCGACATCGTCTGTCTCGTGCCGGAGAAGCGCACCGAGGTGACGACGGAAGGTGGCTTGGACGTGGTGGGCGGTGAGGTGGCGATCCGGGAGACGACCTCACGGATGCGGGATGCAGGGATTGAGGTGAGCCTGTTCATCGATCCGGATCCGGTGCAGATCGAAGCGGCGGGCCGGACCGGGGCAGGTTGCATCGAGTTGCATACCGGGGCGTATGCCGAGGCGTTTGGGGCGAAGCGGGAACGGAACGTGGAACTGGAGCGACTGGTGGCGGCGGCGAGGCAGGCGCACGGGTTGGGATTGAAGGTGAATGCGGGGCATGGATTGAACCTGAAGAATGTGCCCCTGCTGCACGTGGTCCCGCACCTGGTTGAGTTGAACATCGGGCATCACCTGATGGCCCGGGCCATTGCGGTGGGATTGCCAACGGCCATCCGCGAGATGTTGTCGGTGATGGTTGGTTATCCCGGGTGAACCGGTTGGAGACCAGTCGGTTTGGGATGACGCCGACGGACATCGGGGGTTTGAGTTCAGGATATCGGGCCTTGGGTGGGACGGAATCGCATCAACTTCGTGTTGCAGGTGCAACATGGAGTTGATGTGGAGGGGATGCAGATCGGACATCGCGACTTACTTCCCCGGGGATAGCCGATTTCGGTTAAAGCCGCGGGTTATCGGCTGTCTTGAGCCTGGAAACGGCAGTTCAGGGAACCACGGATGACGCCGATGACCGCAGATACCAAGGGTTGGACGGGGCATCCATGCGCCGCCGAACTCATCCACGAGATGCGATCCTCCCACTCCGCAACTTCCTCATCATCTGCGCCATCTACGCCATC
>CAZDYB010000173.1:0-8589 GCA_964509045.1 uncultured Akkermansia sp. | reverse complement strand
GACGGCGAGCGAACCTCGCCGCTCCGGATTGGGAATCCTTGGGGACAGGCTCCCAAGGGAATCCCTGGGGACAGGCTCCA
Organism: uncultured Akkermansia sp.; assembly: GCA_964509045.1. Lineage (GTDB taxonomy): Bacteria > Verrucomicrobiota > Verrucomicrobiia > Limisphaerales > UBA9464 > UBA6176. The sequence continues at coordinate 8,509 of CAZDYB010000173.1, read as the reverse complement.
AAAACCGACGGTCTGCACCGAGAGGAGACCTCGAATCCCGCCGTCGTACTCGTACGCGAACACGCAGGGGGAATGGATTCCCGTGACCTCATCGGCTACGGGCGGGGGGGATGAATCGCGCCGTCCCCGCCGGCCCGACCGGCCTGAAGATCTCGAACTCCCTGTCCCGTTACATTCCAAGGACCACCGAGCCCGTCAGCACCTGCGTCACAAAGCTCCGCCAAAGGTTCCAGACCACGTCCTGACCCTCCAGCATCGACCTCAGAAACCACCAATGGAGAAGGATGGGCAACAGTCCCACGATCGTGAGTGCCGACATCCCCAACTCCACGATCCACATCAACAGCATCGTCGGGTCCATGTCCCAACTCCACTCATGAACCCAGGCGGGGATGAAGCCACCGATCGACACCACCACCAGCCATGCCGGCAGGATGAGCCACACCGATCCCAAAGCTGAACCCACCGTGTCGACCAGATCTCGTTCCAGGGAATCCGAAGCGCTCTTCACCGGGCATTTCGAGCGGGCAACGGGGACTTCCTCACGCCTGTCCCACATTCCCCATTCGTCATTCGTCATCCGTCATTCCCCCACCCCGCGCCCAGTTCCGTCCCAGTCGCGTCCGCACGTAGTGAAACAGGTACTGCTGCGCATAGCCTCCGTACGGACCGAAATGGGTCGCACTGAACTGTTCCAATCGCCGCGCGGTCAACCGGCGGGCGCGCGGGAAATACAACCGCTTCAAGGCCACCCGCACCCACACATCCACCGGAAACGCCTCCTGAAATCCAAATCCGAACAGCAGCGCGCAGTCCGCAACCTTGCGTCCCACTCCCGGCAATTCCATCAACCGCGCCCGCGCCTCACCCAGTTCCATCCGTCGGATGGCATCCAGGTCCAACCTCCCTTCCGCAACCTCCCGCGCGGTCTTCAGCAGATACGGGGCGCGGAAACCCAGTTTGCAATCCCGCAATGCCCGTTCTTCCAATCCCGCCACCTGTTCGGGTCGGGGAAATGCATGCCACCCATCCACCCCGGTCGGCACATTCACCACCGTCCCATATCGCGTGCGCAACAGCCGCACCATCTCCCGGATCTGCACGATCTGTTTGGTCGATGAACAGATGAAGGACGCCAGGCATTCCCACGGATCCTGTCGCAACAACCGCAATCCGCGGCACGCCGCCACCGCCTTCATCAACGGTTCATCCCGGGGAAAGGTCGCCACAATCGCCGCCAGGTCCTCGTCCAAGGCCAGGTAATCCCGGATCCAACCCCACTCCTGCACCGGCACCGCCGCTTGCGCCCGGATCCAACTGCCCTCCTGCCCCAGCCTGACCCACCTGCCCGCCACCACCCCTTCCCATCCGCCGTCCACGCCGCGCCAACCGAAGGCCTGGCCCGATTCCAATGTCCCGCCCAGGTCATGATTGTGGATCTCCCACTCCGCCCGGGTGTCGCCGACCACTCCGTGACCTGGCCCACCTGCCCTCACCGTTTCCCCCGGCAGGCGAACAGTTCGTACTGATGAAACAACCGGTCCCGGTACTTCACGTCCAGCACACCGACGCGTTCCACCGATTCAAAGTCCTCCTTCAAGGTGGGTGGCAATGGATCGTCGGGATCGCGCGGAAGCCGCCTGACAAACACCGCGTTTTCCCCGCGACGTTCCTGATAGCCCGGCCAGAAATAAAACTGGCTGCGGGCGCGCTCGGTCCGGATCTCATAGATGAACGGATTGTCCGGCAGGGATTCCGGTCCGCCCGGGCTATAGAAACTCAACAGACCGGCCCGGCCATAATGATCGGCGATCACGAACACCGGCTTGCCCTCGGCCATGAGGTTGGTCCGTGCCTGGGCGACCTGCAGTGCGAACTCCCGATGCCCCCGCACGCGCCGCAACGGTTCCATCGCGACCGGCAAGGGTTTCCCGGCGATCTTCTTCACCAGGTTGGTTTCATGGAGCAGGATGATCAGAGGCAGACCGATGGCCAGGCCAGTCTTCAACCACGGAATCATCCCAAGCGATCCCTCGCGCCAGCGTCGATGCCAATAAAGTGCGCCAAGGGTGAATCCCGGGAGGAGTGAAGCTGCGATCCAGTTGGGCTGGACCCGGGCGCGCAGGGTGTAAGACAGGTAGAACACGAACACCGGCACGGTGAACGCCACCAGGAATCGTTCGACCTCGGAGGCGCGTTGATCCCGCACCACTGCCACCACCGCGATCGTCACCAGGACGAACCACACGGGATTCAACAATGCCGGAACGACGGCCACGAAATCGATGAGGTATGCGGACCGGAAACTCCATTTCTGGTCGAGCCCACCGCGCTCGCCCAGGTGGGTGAAGGTCACCCAATCGTTCTGCGCGTTCCAAACCAGGATGGGCAATGTCCCCAGCAACAGGATGCCCAACGCCAGCCAGGGGCCGGGCCGACGCCACTGATGGCGTGCGGAAGGAACCCAGGCCATCGCGATGACCAATGCCGCGAGCTGGAACGGGGCGAAATACTTGCTCAGGAGCGAACCGGCCAGCGTCACCCCCACCACGCACCACCACCCCGTCGAGTCCTCCGTCACCGCACGCCACGCGGCGAGCATCCCCGCCGTGTAGAAGAACACCGTCAACGGATCGATCGTCATCAACACCGAACCCACCCCCAGCAACGGCGTCGCCTGCAACGCCAGCACCAGCAGGAATCCCGTCCGACCATCGGTCCGGGCCGTGACGAATCGAAGGAGCATCCATCCGCTCAGGAATCCCAGCAACGGCGGCAGGAAACGCACGCCGAACTCGCGGTCGCCCCCGACCAGGTTTCCGAACCAGTGCGCGACGGCGATGCCGGCGGGCTTGCTGTAATAACTGAGGGCAAGTCGCTTCGACCACACCCATTGATAGGCTTCGTCTTCGCTCAACTCGATCACCGGCACCGCCACATAGATCCAACGAACCGCCAGCAACAATACGAGCAGCCCGAACGCCAGACGTTCCCAATGCCCATGCGCCACCGGCAATGCCCGCTCGCCGTCATCCGGCGACAACAGATTGGGCAATGCCCGATGCCATTCTGGAAACCAACCGCCACCCACCTTCGACCAGATCCAGGCGGCCATCCGCGCCAGCAATACACCATATCCAACTCCCACCGCCCAACCCGCCAACACATCCGTCGGGTAATGCACCCCCAGATACATCCGCGAAATGCCCACCCCGAATCCGATCACCGCCACCGGAACCCAACGCCTTCGATACATCAGGAAGGTGACTGCGGTGATCGCTCCCCAGATCGCCGCATGCCCGGATGGCATGGCGTAACTGCTGCCCCGCCCCGCCACCAACCGGGTCTCCGGATGCGTCACGAACGGTCGATCCCGCCCGATCAGGCGCTTGGCCTTTCCCACCAGGATCGGGTCGCCCACCACGATGACGAACCCGAGGAGCAACACGAAGATGCGACCCCGTCTCCCGCCCCAACCGATCAGGGCCGCCAACACCAGGACCAAGGTGGGGATGAACAGCACGTTTCCGCTGAGGAACTTCATCACCGGATCCAGCCACGGCGACGCCAGGGTGGCGTTGAAGAACCGGAACACTGCGAGGTCAAGGGACTCAATCATGGGCTTCAGTTCCCCCGCTTCAATACGTGATCAGGGAACGCACGGGATGCGACCCCAGACGTCGGCGTCCGTCGAGGAATCCCAACTCGATCAGGAACCGCACCGCCACCACGGTCGCACCCAGCTTGCCCAACAACGCGAGCGTGGCTGCCGCCGTGCCGCCGGTGGCCAGCAGATCGTCGATCAGCAGCACCCGTTCGCCCGACCGCACCGCGTCCACATGCACCGCCACCGCTGAGGTGCCGTATTCCAGATCGTAGTTCTCCTCATGCGTCACCCAGGGAAGCTTCCCCTTCTTGCGGATGGGAACGAAACCCACGCCCAATCGCGCTGCCGCCGCCGCCCCAAAGATGAACCCACGGGCATCCACACCCACCACCTTGTCGACATCTACCGAAGTCAACCCGTCCAGCAGATGATCCATCGCGCCCGCAAAGAGCCGGCCATCGGCCAGGACCGGAGTGATGTCCTTGAACTGGATGCCCGGTTTCGGGAAATCCGGCACATTGCGGATGGACCGTTCGATTTCGGCCGCGCTGACGGGATACATGAGGTCCGCGTTGTCGCGGACCACCGTCGGAGCGTCAAGCACCGCGACCGCGCAATACGACCTGTGCGGCGGGTATGCGGGAAGCATGCGGTTGTTCCACGCCCGGATCCGTGCCCTGAAGGGGCACCGGAACCGTCCCATCTCCCTTCTCGCCCGGCGGATCGAATGTCCGGCGCCCCTTCATGGCGCGTGGGCGGATTCGCGTGGGACTTTTCCTCCGACGCAACTGAATCGTTCGGGCAAAGCAAAAAGGGTCCCCGGGCTGAGCCGGGGACCCCTGATCTGTTCCTGGATCGGAAGGGTGATTACTGACCGATCACGCGGAAATAACCCTCGGCTCCAGTGGCCGGGACGGTGACCGTCTGGGTGTCGAACGGCGCACCTTCATCGGCCCACGTGCCGGTGAGGGTGGCGCGCTTCTGCAACTGGAACGGCGCTGTGCCACCCGAGATGGTGATGAGCACGTTTTCACCGCTGAGACTGGCGACGACATTGTTGATGGGCAGGCCACCCGAGGTCGGGGCGCCGGCGAAGATCAGGTCACCATGGGGAGCCACCGCGAAGCTCTGGGCTCCGTGCCAGCTCCAGACCGGGAGGAAGTTGTCGGAATCGGAGCTGATGCGGGAGATGTTGAAGATCCAGCTCTCGCCGTTGGCGGGTGCCATGGGATGGGCGGTACCGACATCGGCCGGCAGACCCTCCGGGAACTGGGCTTCGTTGGGAGCGTCCAGATCCGCCCAGGCCAGGGCGAGTTCGACGATGCCACCCTCACCGCCATGGACCTGACGGAACATGCTCTTGCGAAGTCCCTGCCAGAGGCCCTGGTTGCCGAAGGGCGTGTTGAGGTGGTTTTCCAGGAACAGGCCGGTGTTGGTGAACTCCCGTCCGCCCGTTGCGCTCTCCAACAACGACCCTTCACCCGCGAGCTGGTTCCAGGCGATCTGATAACCGTCCACCTCGTTGTCCGGGCGGCTGTTCGGTTCTCCATCGAGATTCGGATCGAGATAGATGTTCAGGTTGTCCGCGCCGAAGCTGATTCCCTGCACCTGCGCGCCCGGCACAAACTCCGCCACGTTGCCGGTGGCATCGCTCCAGAACATCTTGTCGGACTGCACCAACAGATAGAGGTAGGTGTTGTCCCACATGGCGCGGAACCGGGTGTTCTCAGCATCCACATCCGCGGACGGACGACGGAGGATTCCCCACTGGCCACCGCCGGGTCCGCCGAAGTTCCATTCACCGGGCTCGATCTGGCCATCGATGGTGGGAGGCGTCGGGGTGAACTGCGCGGTATAGGTCCGGGGACCACCCGCGAACTTGAGGAAGCCGTGGGGAGCCACCGCGAAGCTCTGGGCTCCGTGCCAGCTCCAGACCGGCAGGAAGTTGTCAGGGTCGGAGCTGATGCGCCCGAGGTTGAGGATCCATTCATCCCCATGCATGGGATGCTTGCGGAGTGCGGTGCCGGTGTCGGCGGGGAACAGTTCGATGTCACTCTCCCACTGGGCGGGGTTCGGGGCATCGAGATCAGCCCAGGCGAGGGCGAACTCGATCACACCGCCGGTGGATCCATGGTTCTGGACCAAGGTGGACTGGCGGAGACCCTGCCATCGGCCCTGATTGCCGAACGGAGTTTCAATATGGGCTTCGAGGAAGAAACCGGTGTTCGAGAACACCCGGCCACCGTTGAGGTCGTCCACGAGTTCACCCTGTCCTTCGAGCTGGTTCCAGGCGATCTGATACCCATCGACCTGATTGTCGGGACGGACGGCTGGCTCCTTGTCCAGGTTCGGGTCGAGATAGAGGTTCAGGTTGTCCGCACCGAAGCTGATTCCCTGGATCTGAACTCCGGGAACGTGGGGCACCGCCACCTGGCCATTGGCCGGGCTCCAGCTCGTCTTGTCCGACACCACCAGGATGTAGAGGTTGGTTGTGTCCCAGGTCATCTTGAAACGCGTCTTCTCCGCGTCCACATCGCCGGCCGGCCGACGCAGGATGTTCCAGTCGCCTGCGAACGGGACATTATCCCATTCACCCTGCGAGATCACACCGTCCACCGTGGGCGGTGTCTGGGTGAAGTTCGCGGTATAGCTTCGGGGTCCACCGGTGAACTCGACAATGCCATGGGGCGCCACCGCGAAGGACTGGGCCGAATGCCAGCTCCAGATGGGCAGGAAATTATCCGAATCCGAGCTGATGCGGGAGATGTTGAAGATCCACTTGTCTCCACTGCGGGGACGCGCCGGGTGATAGGTTCCCTCTTCGGCGGGGAACTGGCGTGCATCCGCGAGGAACTGGGCGCGATCCGGAGCATCCAGATCTGCCCAGGCGAGGGCGAACTCGATGGTGCCACCGGTGGAATCGTGATTCTGGATGAACGTGGACTTGCGCAGTCCCTGCCAACGGCCCTGGTTGCCGAAGGGCGTGTTCACATGGCATTCGAGGAACAGGCCGGTGTTTGAGAACACCCGACCGCCCGCTCCGTCATCAACCAACTCTCCGCGACCGGTCAACTGGTTCCAGGCAATCTGATATCCGTCCACCTGGTTGTCCGGTCGTTCATTGACCTCACCGTCCGTGTTGGGATCGATGTAGATGTTCAGGTTGTCCGCGCCGAAGCTGATTCCCTGGACCTGCACCCCCGGGACATGCGGCGTGCCAACCACTCCATTCGCGTCACTCCACGTCGTCTTCGCCGATCGGACGAGGATATAGAGGTGGGTCTCATCCCACATCATCCGGAACCGGGTGTTCTCGGCATCCACATCCCCCTCGGCGCGCCGGAGGATTCCCCAGCCACCCGCCTCGGGTGCTGCATCCCATTCGCCGGGATTGGCCACACCATCAATGGTGGGCGGGGTGAAGGTGTAAGGGGTGGCGTAATTCCGGGGAGTCCCGGTCGCCTGACCGAAAACCGCGACCGGCGCCATCAAGGCCGCCAGGCACGAGGCCAGTACTAACTTGTTGGGGTTCATAGGGAGACTTTGACTCAATCACATCTCCCGGACCGGCACCATCAAGACACAATGGTCCCTATCACCCGGGAGACTTCATGACTGCGTTGCGATGGCACTCCAACGTAACGCGATGGTCAAGCTTGCCGGCGACAGTGGGACGATTTTGATCCTCCCCCGTCTGGGTGATGCCTGCCGCCCCGAATCCTTTCTTCCCACCCCGGCCCAGCCCGCGGTTCACTCCATGCATGCGTCTCTCCCATGGGCTTCAACTCGCCTACTGCACCAATATCCATCGGGGCGAGTCCTGGGCCGAAACCCTCGCCGCACTCGAAAAGCATACCCTCGCCGTACAACGACGCGTCTGCCCGGATCGTCCCTACGCCATCGGACTGCGACTCAGCGATCTCGCGTCCCGCGAACTTTCAGAACCCGCCACCCTCGCCGGCTTCCAACGCTGGCTTCGCAAACATCACTGCACCGTTTTCACGATCAACGGATTTCCCTATGGCCGCTTCCATGGCACCCGCGTCAAGGAACAGGTCTATGCCCCCGACTGGACCCAGCCTGATCGTCTGGCCTACACCCGGCGCCTCTTTGAGATCCTCGTCCGGTTGCTCCCCGACGACGCCCCATCCCAGGGGTCAGTCTCGACCGTCCCGGTTTCCTTCAAGGGCTTTCGCCTGGACGACCGGGCCGAACGGGTCGCCCGACAACAACTCCACGAATGCGCCGTCTTCCTGGAGCACCTCTCCCGGTCCAGCGGCCACGATCTCCATCTTGGTCTCGAACCCGAACCCTGTTGCCACCTCGAAACCACCTACGAAACCACCCGGTTTTTCGACCGCCTCCGCAGCGATCACCCCGGCGATCTCCGCATCGATTCCCATATCGGCGTGAATTACGACTGCTGTCACCTCGCCATCGAATTCGAGAACCCCGCCGAAGCCATCGGTCGCCTGCGTCAGGCCCGGATCCGCGTCTCCAAGATCCATCTCTCCAACGCCCTCCGCCTCCACCCCACCCCCGAAGCCCGTCTCGCACTCCAATCCTTCGTCGATTCCGTCTACTTCCATCAGGTCATCGAACGACGCCCCGACGGTGAACTCATCCGCTACACCGATCTGGATGAAGCCCTGCTCACCTCGGTCGATGGACCACAACTCGACGCCGAATGGCGCGTCCACTTCCACATCCCTCTCCATGCCGCTCCCGGCGGGGTCTTCAGCACCACTGCGGATCATGTCACCGGTGTGCTGGATGAAGTCCGACGTCACCCCGGCCTGTGCCAGCACTTCGAAATGGAGACCTACACCTGGGAAGTCCTCCCGCCCGCCCTCAAACAGCAGTCCGTCGTGGACCAACTCGCCGCCGAATACGCCTGGAGCC
>CAZDYB010000172.1:4947-8624 GCA_964509045.1 uncultured Akkermansia sp. | reverse complement strand
GGGGCAATCGGGGTCCTGGCATCAAGACGGGGTAATGACCCTGTGTCGGGATGGAGTCTCGTGAGGGCGACGGGTGGATGTCCCTGGATCAGCCCTGCCAGTAGAATCGGAGCAGGTGGAAGAAGACGGGGGCGGCGAAGCAGATGGAGTCGATGCGGTCCATGACGCCGCCGTGACCCTCGATGAGGTCGCCGTAGTCCTTCACACCGCGGTCGCGTTTGATGGCGGACATGACGAGGCCGCCGGCGAATCCCATGCAACACAGGGTCAGGCTCATCAGTGCCGATTGCCACGGGGTGAAGGGAGTGGCCCACCACAGGGCGGCACCCAGGGCGGTCGTGGTGGCCACGCCGCCGAAGAATCCTTCCCAGGTCTTGTTGGGACTCACCGTGGGCGCGATGGGATGCCGGCCCAGCGTCTTTCCCCAGACGTATTGGAAGACATCACTCAACTGCACGATCATGACGAGGTAGAGCAGGAGTGCGAGTGGGTTCCCGGTATAACCCGGGATTTCGAGGGTGAGGAGCATGGGCACATGGCTCACGCAATAGACACAGGTCATGAGCGCCCACTGGACCTTGGCGGTGCGCTCCAGGAATCCCCGGCAGTCACCTGCCACCGCAGTGCGCAGCGGCACGAACAGGAATGCGTACACCGGGATCAACACCACGAACATCCCGTACCAACCCGCCCAGACCATCACGTACTGGAGGGGGACAATCACGAAGAAGACCCAGAACAGGGTCCGATGATCCCCGCGTCGGGTGGGGGTGAGGGTGATGAACTCGCGCAGGGCGAGGAAGGAGACCAGGCCGAACAGGATGACGGTTCCGGTTCGGCCGAGGACGAGGGCGAGGCCGACGATCCCGGTCATGGCCCACCACGCACGGGTCCGGGCATTGAGGTTGGCGACGGTGGCGCGGCCCTTGTCGGTGTTGACCTTTCGGGTGAGGACGGCGCCGATGACGGAGGCTGCCAGCAGGATGCCGAACACTCCTCCGAACAGCTTCATCAGGACGGGATCGTTCATCGGATTTCCTCCTGTTCCGCCAGTCGCCAGACCGCGAGTCGGGCCCGTTCGAGGAAATCGGGTTTGGTTTCGCCATCGATCCGTTCGAGGGGTTTGCCGAAGGTCACCCCGCCCAGCAAGGGTACCGGCACGAATTCTCCCTTGGGCAGGATCCGGTTCATGTTTTCGATCCAGCAGGGGATCAGTTCGACATCCGGACGCTTCATGGCGAGGTGATGAAGGCCGCCTTTGAAGGGGGCGGGTTCCGGACCGGCAAACCGGGCGCCTTCCGGAAACAGGATGAGCGAGTTCTGCCCTCCGATGGCATCGAGCATGTCGACGAGGGGATTGTCATGGGCGGTGGGTTTCTTCCGTTCGATGAGCACGGCGTGGAAGACGTCCCGTGCGAGCCAGAGTCGGATGGGATCGCCGGTCCAGTAATCGCGGGCGGCGACGGGGCGGGTCCGGGCGCGGACGGCGCCGGGGAGGACCGACCAGAGGACCAGGGCATCCAGATTGGAGGTGTGGTTGGCGAAATAGATGCGCTGGAGGGTGGCGGGTTCGCATCCCTTCCAATGAGCGCGTGCACCGGTCACCAACCGGCCCAGGAACGCCACGGTATCGCTGCTGTTCATCGTGACTCCAGTTCCCGGATGATGGCCAGGGTGCGGCGTACCACGGTGATGGCGCTTCCCACGATCACGAGCCACAACGCCCAGGCCATCGCAGGAAACCGTGCCCCGGCGAGGGTGATGCCGGTGGCGATCAAGGCGGCGAGGGTGATGACGGCCATCCGATGCTGTTTGGCCATGGGTCCCTCGAAGTGTTGGGAGGCGTGGGCCGAGGCGCCCAGGGCGCGGACATAGGCGGTGAGCAGGGCGATCAGGGATGCGGCCCAACCGAGGAGGATACCCTGTGGGCCGCTCAAGGCGGCGTGACCGGCGCCGAGCAGGATCGCCCAGTCAGCGAAGCGGTCGGGCAATTCGTTGTAGATGTCGCCGGACCTGGTCTTGAGTCCGCCTTCGACGGCGACCATGCCGTCAAAGAGGTTGCAGAGCAGTCGAGCCTGGATGCCGATGGCGGCGAGGATGAAGAGCAGGGCACGTGTGGTTCCCTCGGTCCGGGACGTGGCGAAGAAGGCGAGTCCGGCGGCCAGGCCGCAGAAGATGCTGGCAACGGAGATGCCGTTGGGGGTGGCGCCTGAACGGGTGAGGAATCGGGCGCAAGCGGAGGCCCAGCGGGTGTCCCGGGCCCGGATGGGCCTTCTTTGGCCCACTGCCCATCGGGTGGACTGGGGGGGCGCTGGCTGGGGCCGCCGGGCGGGCTGGAATAGGTCCTTGGGTGGGGGTGGGAACGGAATCAGCGGCGGGCGACGGCGGCGGTGTAATCGGCCTGGGCGCGGAAGTATTCGGCGAGGGCATCGACTTCAAGGACGCGGGCTTCGAAGGCGGCGAGTTCGCGGATCTGGAGGGCGAGGAGGTCGGCGGCGCCGCGGTCGAACAGGGTCTGTTCGGCCTCTTCGAGTGTCTGGGCGAGTTCGACGTTGAGATGGGTCTGGCCGGTCTGTTCGAAGGCGGCGATCCAGGCGGAGAAGGTGTCGCGGATCTCGGTCTCGACACGGTCCCGTGCGAAGCCTTCCTCGGCTTCGAGGCGATCGAGTTGGGCTTCGGCGGCGGCGACGCGGCCCTGGGCATCGCGACGTTGGAGTGGCACCTTCAGTTCCACACCGGCCTCGATCTCGACCTCGGAGCGGTCCTTGTACCGTTCGGCGCCGAGGGGCGCGCTGACGGCGGCGCCGATGTCGAGGTTGGGGAGCATGTTGTTGCGGGCCAGGCGCCGGTCGATCTCGGTGCGTTCGCGCTGGAGTTGGATGCGTCTGATCTCGGGTCGGGCGACGAGGGCCGACTGGATGTCGCGGGGCAGGATGCCGGGGTCTGGGGCGGTGGGTTCGGGGAAGGCGGAGGGGAGACGTTCGCGTTCTGCGAGGACGGGGTTGCCGAGGTTGTCGCGGAAGAACAGGGACAGGTTGAGGGTGGAGGCCTCGAAACGGCGGCGTGCCTGGACCACGCCGATCTGGCGGGAGACGACGAGGCGATGGTTGTCGGTGAGGAGGATGGGACGGACGAGCCCGCTCTGGACCTGGTTGGTGAGGGCGAAGCCGCGTTGGGAGGCGACATTCAGGAGCTGTTCGGCGAGGCGGAGGCGTTGGCCGGTGTTGACCCAGGCCCAGTAGGCGACGGAAGCGGCGCGGATGAAGTCGAGTTGTTGGCGGAGGATGAAGGGATCGGCGAGTTCGCGATCGAGTCGGGCCTGCAGGATGGCGGCACGGCGTCGGTCGATGGAGCCATCGCGGAGAAGGGGGATGCGGATCCCGGCGCGGGGTTCTCCCCCGGCCTGGGTGCGGTCCTTGTCGTAATCGGGGAGGGTATCGCCCCGGGTGAGGCGATAGCCGCCGAAGACGGTGGTGCCCCAGATGCCGAGGAACTGTTCGAAGCCGGCGTCGACGGTCTGGCTTTGGTAATAGCCGGCGGGACTGGCGAAGGTCTTGGCGAAGAGATTGAAGTCGAAGGCGCCCTGGGCGGAGCGGAGTCGTCCATTGGCGATGTCCCGTTCGATGAGGGCGGCGAGGAGGGGCGGGTACTGGTTGGTGACGGAGTTGAGGACCTGA
>CAZDYB010000172.1:0-4937 GCA_964509045.1 uncultured Akkermansia sp. | reverse complement strand
GGGGGGGGGTGTTGGTTTGGTTTGTTTTTGGGCCTCTTGTCGGGGGTGGGGGGGGGGGGGGGGGGGTGGAGGTGCGGTGAAACCGGATGGAAGGAGCAGGGAGCCGACCAAGGCGACGAACAGGCGCAGGCGGCGGTGGAGTGGAGTGGATGGCATCATGGATCAGCGTCCGGAACGGGACTCGAACTTGTCGGGTTCGCCATCGGCGACCACGGGAGGGAAGCCATTGAGTTGGCGCCAGATCTCGAACCAGAGGGGGACGCGTTGGAGGAGGACCCATCCATTGGCGCGGACGCCCTGGCGCAGCCAGCGGTTGGCGGGCCAGGTATTGATGCGGGTGATGCCGCGGCGGGTGGTCTGGTCGGGTTTGGGAGCGACCAGGACGCGGAACTTGCCCTTGCCGTTGTCGGTGGGGTCGATGAGGACGACTTCACCGCCGAAGGTGCCGATGGCGACGGAGGGCCAGCCGACGAACTGGATGGCGGGCCAGCCTTCGAACTGGATGCGGGCAGGGCTGCCTTCGCGGACGAGGTTGCCCTGTTCATCGAGTTCGCGGGCATGGACGAGTGGCATGTCATTGCCGTTGAGCCAGAGCTCGACCATTCGGCTTTCGGTGTCGGGGATGAGGATGCAGAGGGCGGAACCGGCGCGGAGGAAGGTTCCTTCGGTGGCCTGGACGCGGAAGATGATGCCTTCGCGGGGTGCGATGACCCGTTGCATCGAGATCTGTTCGATCTGGATGTCATAGCCGAGGACACCCTGGGTGGTGGTGGCGACTTCGGATCGGGCGGATTCGAGGGCGGCGCGGCTGGAATTGATGGCGGCGCGGCCATCGGTCTCGGTGCGGCGGAGATCTGCTTCGGCCCGGATGAGTTCGGCGGCGGTCCGATCCCTTTCGAGGGTGGCGAGTTCGAATTCGCGTTGGGAGGCGAGACCGCGGCGGTCGCGGTAGAGGGACTCGATCCGGTCGAACTGGAGGGTGGCGGTCTGGGCGGCGAAACGGGCGGCGTCGAGTCGGGTCTGGGCGGCCTCGATGCCGAGTCGGAGCGAACGTTCGAGGTCCTCGATCTGACGACTGATGGCGGCGAGGCGTTCCTGTGCGGCGGTCTGACGGGCGACGGCCTCGATGCGCTGGAGACGCAGGCGCGAGATCAGGTTCGGATCATTGTCGACGATTTCGAAGAGGACGTCGCCCTGACGGACGGCCTGACCTTCGACGACGTAGGACTTGTTGACCCGACCTGGGAGGGGAGCCTCGATGCTGACGGCGCGTTCGAGGGGATCGTAGGCGATGACGCGCCCTTGTCCGGAGATGAACTGTTGCCAGGGAAGGAAGATGACCCCGACGATGAGGAGGACGAAAAGGGTGGCGAGGATGCGGCCGAAGATGCGGGCGCTGCGGACGGAGCCGGCGAGGGCGAGGGCTGGCAACTGGCTGCGGGCATCGAGGAGGGGCATGGAATCCTCCTGGGGAGGGATGCCGTCCGGACTATGGGGGGGATGGGAGGAAGCCATGCTCAGGAATGGGAGGGGTCGGTGGGTTCGTTGAGGTGGCAATCACCGAGTCGGATGACTGGACGGCAGAGCCCAAGGACCGAGGGATCCCGGGTGATCACCACCAGGGTCCAGGGACGGCTGGGATCAAACAGCATCCGGGTGAGGCGTTCGAAGGTGAGTGGATCCAGTCCGTCGAGGGTTTCGTCCAGCAGGAGGAGACGTGGTTTGTCGATGATGGCGCGGGCGAGGACGAGACAGGTGCGCTGGATGGAGGTCAAGGGACGTCCGCCGAACTGGAGCGGGGTCTCCAGACCGCCGGGCATGGCGAGCAGTTCGTCGAGGATGCCGACATCGCGAAGGGCATCGCGGACTTCATCCAGACTGATGTGGAGACGGCCGAGGCGGACATTGTCGAGGGCGGAACCGGCGACGATATCGTGATGTCGGACGAGGGCGACGTCCTTGCGGAGGATTTCGAGGGACCATTGGCGGACATCGATGCCATCGATCTGGATATGTCCGCTGGCGGGTGGACGGAGACCGTAGAGCAGGTCGAGGAGGGTGCTGGCGCCGCCGCCGAAGGGAGCGACGACGGCGGCGTGAGCGTGGGGTTGGAGGTGGAAGGAAAGGTTGGAGAAGAGTGGGTGATGGGAGCCGTAGTGGAAGGAGAGGTTGGAGACGGAGACCTCGGCGGCGGTGGGGGGATGATGAGGGGTTTCACCGGTGGCACGTTCGATGGGGAGGTCGACGAGGTGACCGAGTTTCTCGACCCCGGCCATGAGGTCATACCAGGCTTCGAGGTGCTTGCCGAGTTTGGCGACGGAAGCGACGACGGCGGTGACGATGAGTTCCGAGGCGACGAGTTGGCCGAGTGTGAGTTCACCGGCGAGGACGAGGAAGCCGCCGACGGCGAGGAGGGCTGAACTGGCGACAGCCTGGAGGGCGAGGAGGCCGCAGATCTGACGGATGAGGACGCGGAAGTGGGCGGTGCGAGCGTCGAGATAGCGACGGGACAGGAGGTCGGCCCGGTCGAGGGCGAACTGACTGCCGCCGGGGCCCTTGAAGAGGTTGGGGAAGTGGGCGATCTGCTCGAGCCAGCCGGCGACGTCATATTTGGAGATGGATTCCCGGATGCTGGTCCGGACGGCGTTGCGGCCGAGACCGAATACGACGAAGCAGACGAGGCCCATCAGGATCAGGTCAAAGGCGAGGAGTGAGGGGTGATAGAAGCCGAGGACGACCATGCCGATGACAGCGGCGAGGACGATGTTGACGCCGTCGAGGAGGAGGGCCGAGGCGCTTTTCTGGACGGTGATGACATCGAAGAAGCGGTTGACGAGTTCCGGAGCGTGGGTGTGGTCGAGGGAGCCGGCGGAGACACGCGGGAGCCGGAAGGCGAGGTCGGCGGTAAGGCGGACGAAGAGTCGGCGTTGGATGATTTCGGCGAGGTAGTGCTGGACGGCGCGGATGATGGCGAGGAGGCCGAGGAAGGCGAGGAGTGCGAAGGAGAGGATGAGGAGGGCCTGGACGAAGACCTGTTGTTGGCCGCCGAACGCGATGTTGTTGACGACGGCGTCAACGGTGAGTGGAACGGCGAGGTAGAGGATGCCGGTGATGGCACTGAAGAGGAGGATGGTCCAGATGTCGGGCATTTCCGCACGCATCAGACCCAGAAGGCGTCGGACAGGGGTCGGATGCCCTCCGGAATGGGGGTGGGCACCCGGGCGGTCGGTGTTCTGGCCGTGCCCATCGTGCCCGCCATGTCCACCCTTGCCAGAATGATCGCCGTGATCGCCGGCAGAGGTTCCCGTCATCCTCGGGTCGCGTCCATTCAGGGCTTCCACCGGCAGCTCGGGATGAACGATCGCAAAGTCCGCGGGGACATCCGGACCGGCGAGCCCGAGCTGGCGGGCGAGAGCTTCGCGTCGGACGGCGTGTTGACCGGGACGCCCGTCGGTATTCGCGAGTCGGATGTGGAACAAGCCCCGCCGTGCCATCACCACCCAGTGGCCATCGGGTGGGGCGGCAATGATGGGTGAGTCGGGCCGGGCCAGCCAGACGACGTCGGCGAGGGGGAGCCGGACCAGAGAGATGCGGAGGGCACATTCGGCACCGGCGGCGATGACCTGTTCGATCCGGTGGGAGGGATCGTTGCCCGGGAAGGAACGGAGGGCGCGTGCGGCGGCGTCCCGGATCAGGTGGGGATCGACAGCAATGCCGGTGAGGCGGCAGAGCTGCTCGAGGGTGCGGACGAGTTGGGAAGGATCAGGGAGCCCGGGCGATGTCGCCCCGGGCGGGTTGGCAGGTGAAACAGGATCCATCCGATGACAAGGGTTTGCGTCGAGCGAACGAGACTTTTCGGTTTCTGGCCTGGGCGCCCGGTGGGACTGGTACGATCTGAACCATGGTCCGGAACAGGGTGGGCCGAGGCGGTTGAACCGACAGCGCCCAAGCTGCGGAAGGACTGCGGGGTGTCAAGCTGTGGGCTTTCGGGGTTTTGCAGCCTTTGGCCGGGAGTACTGGCCCATGAACTGGTGGACGTATTTGCCGAGCAGGTCGGCTTCGAGATTCACCCGGTCCCCGACCTTGCGCTCGTGGAGGGCGGTGACTTCGTGGGTATGGGGGATGATCCAGATACGGAACCCGCGGGGAAGGACGGCGGCGACGGTGAGCGAGATGCCATCGACGGCGATGGACCCCTTGAAAACGACGTAACGACGGATCTCCGGGGGGGCGTCGATGTCGAGGAGGTGATCGGGACCCTGACGTTGCCAGCGGCGGATGATCCCGGTGCCATCGATGTGGCCGGTGACGAAGTGACCGCCGAACCGGGCACCGGCGGCGAGGGCCCGTTCGAGATTCACGGCGGAACCGACCGGAGAGTTGGAGAGATTGGTCCGGAGCCAGGTTTCCTGGAGGAGATCGAAGTGGAGTTGGCGGGAGGCGGAACGTCCGCGGACATCGACGACGGTGAGGCAGCAGCCGTTGACGGAGATGCTGTCGCCCTTGCGGACTTCCCGGGCGGTGATGCGGGCGTTGACGACGAGACGGATGGAGGTGGGGCCGGGTTCGATGGCGGTGATGCGGCCGGTTTCCTCGACGATGCCTGTGAACACGGGGGGTATTGCGTCCGAACAGGGGGCGTGGGTCGAGCGAATCCGTGCGGATCGGTTCGGCTGGAGACGTGGCGTGGTCCGTCGTTGCTCAACCTTTTGTTGCACCTGCAACAAAAGGTTGGGGGGCGGCGGGCTCCAGGTGTCCCAGCCATGACCGGATCCAGAGGACGCTGGAGCAGGGGAGGTTGGGGGACCTTGTTCCGGAGAGATTGGTTCCCACCCTGTCATCCGGCCCTTCAACCGGGCTCATGCATGTGCGCTGCGGGTGAGCGGCGCGGCTTCATTCCTTCTGCTTCCTTTCGACCGTCGCCTGTCCATAGTTTG
>CAZDYB010000171.1:0-8692 GCA_964509045.1 uncultured Akkermansia sp. | reverse complement strand
AAGAAGATCCAGCCGGAACGACCGATCCGACTGAATCGTTCCGGCTTAGGGGTGGGGTTGGAGCGGGAGTCTCCTGACGTCGCCTGTCATGGGGTGGTGGGGAGGGGGATCCTTGGGACGTCGTCTGCCACGGGGAGGCGGAGGCGTGCGACGCACCCGGGGTGGTCGGGGTGGTTTTCGAGGGTGAGGGAACCGCCGTGGCTTTCGGCGATCTGACGGCAGAGGGACAGACCGATGCCGGAACCGCGGGGTTTGGTGGTGAAGAAGGGGACGAAGAGGTTTGCGGGATTGGCGATGCCCGGGCCGGAGTCGGAGACGGTGAGTTCGAGATCGGGACCGGATCGGGACCAGGCGATGACGATTGAGGGATCGGCGGCCGGAGCGTTGGGATCGGGTGAGACTTCGCCGAGGGCATCGGCGGCATTGCGGAGCAGGTTGATGAGGAGTTGTTCGAGTTGGTCGCCGTCGGCGTCGAGGGTGAAGGCGGGGCCGGGAAGGATGGCGACGGGGAAGCGGGTTGCGAGGGAGGCGACGCGTTGGATGCGGGGGGCGAGTGGGATGGGGTGTTTTTCGGGGGCAGGCAGGCGGGTGAGTTGGGCGTAGGCCTGCATGAAGCGGGTGAGGGAATCGGCGCGGGAGGCGATGACGCCGAGGCCGCGTCGGGCATCGGAGCGCCAGTCTTCGGGAAGGGGTTGCTGGGCGAGGAGTGATTCGAGGCTGCCGGCGAGGCTCTTGATGGGGGCGAGGGAATTGTTGAGTTCGTGGCCGAGGACGCGGACGAGGCGTTGCCAGGCGAGGCGTTCCTCTTCGCGGAGGGCGCGGCTGAGGTCGGTGAGGACGAGGAGTTGGTGGGGCATGCCGGCCTGGCGGAAGGTGGAACGACGGACGCTGAACCGGCCGAGGGCACCGGGCAGGGAGAGGGACATGGTGCGGGCGGGTTCGTCGGTGAGACACCCGGCGAGGCCGAGTTCGCGGGCGGTGCGGTCGAGGAGTTGTTCGACCGGGCGGCGCAGGAGGTTTTCGGCGGCGCGATTGGCGAGGCGGAGGCGTTGTTGTTGGTCGAAGGCGAAGACGGCGGTATCGAGTTCCTCCATGACGGTACGGAGGAGGGCGGTGGCTTCGAGGGCGCCGAGGCGTTGTTCGCGCAGGGTGTTGGCGAGGGCATTGGCCTCGATGAGGACTTCGCCGAGGGCATCGTCGCGGACAGCGCCGCGGGCGCGGGTGGAGAAGTCGCCTTCGCGGAGGCCGCCGAGGAGGTTGGACAGGGTCTGGAGGGGGAACACGACGCGATGGACGAGGAGGGCGCCGAGGATCCACCAGGCGAAGAACAGGGCGACGGTGAGGGTCGCCTGAAGTCGCGGATTGAGGTCACCGGTCCAGAGAAGTACCAGGCTGAGGGCGGCGCCCGGCACACCGACCGCGAAGGTCAGCCAGCGGAGCCGTCGTTCGAAACGGGCCTGGGGTTGGGGTGCGGGATTCACAGGCCGTGACGTTCGAGTCGGCGATAGAAGGCGCTGCGGCTCAGCCCGAGTTGTTCGGCGGCCTTCATGGCATTGCCATCGCAACGGAGGAGGGTCTGTCGGATGAGGAACCGTTCCACCTCATCGAGATTCATCTCCTCGAGGCGCGGGGCGGCATCGCGCGAGGGTGCGAGGCCGAGATCGGCGGCGCGGATGAAGGGTCCGTTGGCGAGGAGGACGGCCCGTTCGATGGCGTGACTGAGTTCGCGGACATTGCCGGGCCAGGGATGGGTGCGGAGGGCGGCGAGGGCGGCGGGTTCGAATCCGGTGAGGTTCTTGCGATAGCGTCCCTGTTGTTGTTGGAGGAAGAAGAGGGCGAGGGGTTCAAGGTCCTCGACGCGTTCGCGCAGTGGGGGCAGAGGGATCTCGATGGTATTGAGGCGGAAGAGGAGGTCCTGGCGGAAACGGCCTGCGGCCACCTCGGAACGGAGATCGGAGTTGGTGGCGACCACGAGGCGGACATCGGCCTGCTGGGTGCGGGAGGAACCGACGCGTTCGTACTGGCGGGTTTCGAGGACACGAAGGAGTTTGGCCTGTTGGGAGGCGGGGACATTGGCGATTTCGTCGAGGAACAGGGTGCCGCCCTCTGCCATTTCGAAGCGGCCGACGCGGTCGGTCTTGGCGTCGGTGAACGCGCCGCGGACATGGCCGAAGAGTTCGCTTTCGAAGAGGGTTTCGGTGAGGCCGCCCATGTTGACGGAGATGAAGGGGCGACTGGTCCGGGGACCGGCGGCGTGGAGAGCGGCGGCGACGAGGCCCTTGCCGGTGCCGTTCTCGCCGGTGACGAGGACGGTGGCGTCGCTGGGTCCCACCCGTTCGATGAGGGCGAGGACGGGTTGCATGCTGGGGGAATGGGCGATGAGGACGGGGCGGCCATCGCGTTGGGCGGCATTGGCGGCGGCGAGGCGTTCGCCATCGCGCAGGGCGCGGCGGAGGGCGATCTGATTGCGGGCGATGGCGAGGACGCGTTCGTTGTCCCAGGGTTTCTGGATGAAATCCCGGGCACCGCGCCGCATGGCCTCGACGGCGAGATCGACGGTGGCCCAGGCGGTCATGACGACGACGGGAAGGGTGGGATCGACGGAGGGAACGCGGTCGAGGAGGTCGAGACCTTCCCGGCCGCTGGTGGTGTCGCGGGTGAAATTGAGGTCGGCGAGGAGGAGATCGAATTCGTCACGAGCCACGGCGGAGAGGGCGGCGGCGGGTGAGGAGACCATCTCGGATTTCCATCCCTGCGCCTTGAAGAGCATGCGCAGGGCCTCGGCGACATCCGGTTGATCGTCGGCGATGAGGATGCGGGGAACCCGGGAGTCGGCCATGGGGCGTTGTGCCCGGGGCTGGCGGTGGTAGGCGAGCGCAAAACCGCGGATGGAGCGGGTGGTCAACGTGTCGGCATGGAGTGCTCCGACGACTCCGCGGCTGGGGACTGCCGCAGTCCCGGACTGCTCCGCGAGCGCCGGAATTGCTGGAGTCCTGCACGACGTGAAGCAGGGGACGTGGACGGCGGGGGTTGGGGCTGGATGACGGAGGGGACCTCGTGGTTGAGTCGGGCGGTGTCCGGGACCGGAACGAGTGATTTGCTGACGGATTTGCTGCGCGATGTTTCGCGGAGTTTCCATCTGACTTTGAGGCTTCTGCCGGGGGCGATCCGGCGACCGATAGCGTTGGGATATCTGTTGGCGCGTGCGACCGACACGATTGCGGACACGGAGTTGGTGCCGGTGTCGGAGCGGTTGGAGGCGTTGGATCGGGTCCGGAGAAGGATCCGGGGTGAGTCGGGCGAGGTGTTGGACCTGCGACGACTGGCTGGGGCTCAAGAGGCGGGGGCGAGTCCGGCGGAGCGGATCCTGCTGGAGCGGATCGAGGAGGGGATCAGCGTGTTGGGTGGGCTGGAACCGCAGGATCGGGAACGGGTGCGTTGGGTGTTGGAGGTGATTGCGGGTGGGCAACAACTGGACCTGCAACGGTTCGAGGGGGCGGGCCGCGGGGCGGTGGTGGCGTTGCCGGATGCGGCTGCGTTGGATGATTACACGTATCGGGTGGCGGGATGTGTGGGGGAGTTCTGGACGCGGATGTGTCGGGCGCGGCTGTTTCCGGGGTTGGATCTGGATGAGAAGAGGTTGATGGAGGACGGCATCCGGTTTGGGCAGGGATTGCAGTTGGTGAACATCCTTCGGGATTTGCCGCGGGACCTGAAGCAGGGCCGCTGTTATCTGCCGGCGGATGAACTGGCGGGGGTGGGTTTGCGGCCGGACGAGTTGTTGAATCCGGCGAATGAAGGGCGGTTGGCGCCGGTGTATGACCGGTGGTTGAAGCGGGCCGAGGCGCACCTGGCGGCGGGTTGGGCCTATACAACGGGGTTGCCCCGGGGGGAGGTGCGGTTGCGGATTGCCTGTGCGGTGCCGGTCCTGCTGGGAATCCGGACCCTGGGGAAGTTGAAAGGTGGCGGGGTGCTGGATGCGTCGCGTCGGATCAAGGTGAGTCGGTCGGAGGTGCGCGGGGTGTTGTGGCGGTGCGGGGTGCGGTTGGTGTGGCCGCGCTGGTGGGATGGCTTGGCGGAGTGGGCTCGGCGGGGGTGACGGAAGAGGGGGCCCCTACGACTCATGCGTCGTATGGGCTGAGCAAATTGGCTGCTGCATTGGTGGTGGGTTGGATGTGGGGTAGCCTCAGGCATGCAGGTGTTGGTCACAGGCGGCAGCGGTTTCGTGGGGCGCGAGGTGGTGCGGCAACTCCTGGAGCGGGGGCATCGGGTTCGGGTGTTGGCTCGGGGTACGCGTGGCGGGGTGAAAGGGGCGGAGACCGTGGCGGGAACGATTCTTGAACCGGTGGGGTTGAGGAGGGCGTGTGAGGGGTGTGATGCGGTGATCCATCTGGTGGGGATCATCACGGAGTTGAGGGAACAGACGTATGAAGCAGTGCATGTGCAGGGGACCCAGAACCTGTTGTCGGCGGCTGCCGCGGCTGGGGTGCGCCGCTGGATCCACATGAGTGCCATGGGTGCCGGGCCGGACTCGGAGGCACGGTATCATCGGACCAAGTGGGCGGCGGAAGAGGCGGTGCGGAGTGAACGGATGGGGTGGACGATCTTTCGGCCGTCGATCGTGTTTGGGGTGGGGGACGGGTTTGTGAACCTGTTTGCGGGGATGAGTCGATGGTCACCGGTGCTGCCGTTGATGGGGGGAGGTGGAATGAGATTCCAACCGGTGGCGGTGGAGGATGTGGCGCGGTGTTTTGTGGGGGCGTTGGATCGGCCGGAGACGGTGGGGAAGGCGTACGAGGTGTGTGGGCGGGAACGATTCACCCTGCGTGAGATCCTGGAGGAAGTGTTGGCGGCGACGGGGCGACGTCGGTGGCTGATGCCGGTGCCGTGGTGGATGGGGGAGTTGCAGGCGCGGGTGTTGGAATGGGTATTCCCGCGGTTGCTGGGACGGGGTTCGCCATTGAACCGGGATCAGTTGCAGATGTTGCGTCGGGACACGGTCGGGGATGCGGAACCGATGATCCGGGACCTTGGATTTGAGCCGGTCCGGTTTCGGGAGGGGATCAGGAAGTATCTTGGGGTGTGATCCACCGATTGCGCCGATCACACAGATGAAGGGGCAGAGGATTGAGGTTGGAATCTTCCAACCGCCGGTGACGCGGGAAACCAGCAGCTCCGCATCCCAGGTCCAAAATGAACCGGGGATGCAGGCGGGTTGCCGGCATCCCCGATTCGGGACGGTTGAGGAGGTCTGGTTTGTTCCCTGATCCGGCTTAGTTCGCGAGGTAATCGCGGGGATCAGCGATGCGACCAGCGAGGGCGCTGGCGGCGACGGTGGCGGGGCTGGCGAGGAACACCTGGGATTCCTTGTGACCCATGCGCCCGGGGAAGTTGCGATTGGTGGCGCTGATGCACTTCATCGGGGAGTTCATGCGGCCGAAGGTATCGACGGGACCGCCGAGGCAGGCGGCGCACCCGGCATTTTCGGTCATCTGGACGCCGGCACCGACGAGGATGTTCCAGATGGTGACACCGCCCCAGCGGGTGCTCTGGAGGTCATGGACGATCTCGGGGGTGGCGGGAACGCCGAAGGTGTCGATGGCGACGCGTTTGCCCTGGATGATGCGGGCGAACTCGACGAAGTCGCTGGTCTTGCCGCCGGTGCAGGAGCCGATGTAGGCGCGGTCGAGGCGGACATCGGCGAGTTCGGTGACCTTCTTGCGTTGGCCGGGATCGGGGTGACAGGCGACGGTGGGTTCGAGTTGGTCGAGGTCGATGACGGACTCGTAGATGAACTTCTGGTCGGCATCGGGCTCGACGGGTTCGTAGGCCTGGCGGGTACCGTTGAGGCGGGTGCGTTGCTCGACGTATTCGGCGGTGCGGGCGTCGAAGGGGAAGATGCCATTCTTGCCACCGGCCTCGATGGCCATGTTGGCGATGGTCATGCGGTCATCCATGGACAGGCTGGAGACGCCGGGGCCATCGAACTGCATGGCACGGTAGGTGGCGCCGTCGAAGCCGATTTCGCCGATGACATGGAGGATGATGTCCTTGGCCATGACACCCGGTTGGAGCCGGCCCTCGAACCGGAAGCGCATGGTCTCGGGCACCTTGAGGAGGAGTTTGCCGGTGCCCATGACGAACCCGGCGTCGGTGTTGCCGATGCCGGTGGCGAACTGGTTGAAGGCGCCGGCCATGCAGGTGTGGGAATCGGTGCCGAAAAGGATCTCGCCGGGTCGGGTGTGGCCCTTCTGGGGAAGGGCGGTATGGCAGACGCCGGCGTATTGGGATCCGTACTGGCGCTGGAGGAGACCCTTGGAGGCGTCGAACTTCCAATGGCCATCGGCGTCATCGATGACGTCGTAGAAATAGGGCAGGCCCTGTTCGCGGGCGAAGTCGCGGAGGATGTCGACGTTGCGGTTGGATTTGGAATCCGCGGTGAAGATGTAGTGATCGGGGATGATGACGACGCGTTTGCGGTCCCAGACCTTGGCATCCTTGCCGAACTCCCGTTTGAAGACACCGATGGTGCCGGGTCCGCAGACATCGTGGGTCATGAGGACATCGGCGTTCACCCAGACATTGTCGCCCGCCGATACCCGCGACTTCCCGGCAGCGCGCGCCAGGATCTTCTCGGTCAAAGTCATGGGGAGACGCTACCGGAGAGGGGTGGGCGGGCGCAATGGTCGGAGGGAAGAGGGACCGGCGGGGGTGCATCTGGACACTGCCCCGCCCGAGAATCCGATGCACGACTGCCGGCGACCGAACATCGCCGCTCCAATCAGGGAGTAGTCAGAATGCGCCCAGAGGAGAAATTACTGGGCGGGGCGAGTGCCGATGGTGAGGGCGAGACCGGTACGTCCCGGGGCAGCAGCGCCGAGGATGGAATTGGCGCCGCCATCGCCGCCGGTGCCGGGCAATCCCACGATGTAACGGTTGCCGAGGCCGGAGTCGTCGATGACGGGTCGTTCGAAGAGGAAGGCGATGGTATGGCCACCTGGTCCGCCGGAGCCGGATCCCGAGGTGCCTCCAGCGGCACCGCTTCCGCCATTCCCACCCGCCGCCCCGTAGCCGTTGCTGGGGCCCCCGTTTCCACCGGAACCGCCGGTGCCTCCCTTGCCGCCATCGCCACCCCGTCCGCCGTTGCCGCCGTCGAGTGCGATGAGGTCGGAGCCGAGGATGACCACGTGACTGGCGTAGGAATAGACGGCGATGGAACTGCCACCACCGCCGCCGCCGCCCCCAGGGGTTCCAGCGAATCCGCCCCCGCCCCCGCCGCCCCCGCCGCCGGCCTGGGCCGGAGCGCATCCGACGATGGGTCCATTGGCGTTGCTGCCGCCACCACCACCGCCACTGCCGCCGGTTCCGCTGGTTCCTTCGGTGCCGGTGAGCCCGTTGAAATGGGTGTAGCCACTGGCGTCGAGGCTTCCCCAGATCCGTTCAATCGTGCCGGCATTCCCGCCATGGGCTCCCGGGAGGCCATCGGAGCCGGGATGTCCGTTCTCGCCCCGACGACATCCGGTCCTGGAACCGCCACCGGGGCCGCCGGGAATCGATCCCAGGGCGGCTGAACTTCCCGCACCACCGTTCCCGCCGAGACCTCCGTTTCCGCCCGCCCCGCCGCCTGCTCCGGGGATCCCACCGAATCCTCCGATGGCTCCGCCGGCGGCATCGGATCCCGGGACGCCCGGTGTACCGATGGTGCCGGGGGTACCGGGTGCGCCGTGGGCGCCGCGACCGGCCTGGATGATGCAACGGTCGATGGTGACCCCGGGAAGTTGGCCGGCGTCCGTGCCGCCCGAGGTGCGGCCGTTGATCCGGATGCCGTAGCTGCTCTCTCCGGGTTGGGTGGCGTCCGAGGCGGTGATTTCCAGGCCGAACACGTGGACCGGATACGGGGTGGTATCGAGCGGGTACTCGCCGAAGATGATGACGGTGCTGGGTCCCTGGATCCGGGTGGCGTGGGCCGAGCCCTGGACCCAGTTGGTGGTGCCATCGAACTGTCCGAAAAGGCTCACCCTGGGAGGCAGGCGGAGTGGCGAGGTCAGCTTGTAGGTGCCTTGTGCGATACAGACCCAGTTCTTGAGGGGAACGCTTTCGGAGAGTTCGACCGCCTGGAAAAGGGTTGCCACCGGGCGGTCCGCAGTTCCCGGATTCCGATCATCTCCGAAGGGCGGTGGTGCCACGAAGATCGAGCGGCTGAAATCGCCATCGATGCCGTCGCCATCGGAATCGATGTAGTCGCCTGGGATGTCGCCGAGGGGAAAGGATTCCTGGCCCTGCAGGCGGAAGAAGCCGGATTCGGAGGCGGGATCGATGGGGAGGGTGAGGCGATAGCGGCCGTTGAGGCGGACGGCGGCCTGTTCGATGGGCCGCCAGTCGGGCGAGGCAAACCGGGACTTGAGGCTTTCCAATCGGAACCCCTTCTCGGAACCGGCCCAGGAGAACTCGATGGCGTCGGTGTTGCGGATGAGTTGGATGGGAGGGGCGCTGGCGGCGTTGACAGTGAAGGCAGTGAAGCAGAGGGCGGCGGTGAGTCGGGCGAGCTCAAGGTGTCCGGGCGAATTCACGGAGAAGGTTGTAGGGGTTTGGATGATATGCGGACAAGGGGAAAGCGGGAGGGGGATGGGGTCTACTCAGGGCCTTTTGTTCTGGAGAGGCAAAATCAAGTAACGGCGGGGTCCTGAAGATT